>NZ_LWGJ01000291.1:0-13789 GCF_001635845.1 Oleiphilus sp. HI0132
ATTATTAGTCTTACTGATATTTAAGCATAAAGCGCTCAGAACCCTGAGAAGTAGAGATGGCTTAGATCTAAATCAATTTCAGAGTCTTTATTTAGCTTGGCAGCACTAAAATTTCTCTAAAGCGCTTTAAAAACGACAATGAAAAAAGCATTATCCTATTAATAGAAAAATAGATTCGAGGTAGCTATGTCAGAATTCAAAGCAATTGATAACAAAGTTTTAGATGCCAAGCTTGTAGGGCCCTTAGCGCTGTTGCTGGGAAAGTGGCAAGGTGAAACAGGGATGGACATTGCACCGGAGCCCGACGGTGTTGAAGAAAACGCCTTCTATGAAACCTTGGAATTCAAACTCGTGGGTGATGTGAGTAATGCTGAAGAGCAAGACTTGGGCATTGTTCAGTACGAACAAATAGTTCGTCGCAAGCGCGATGACAAGCTAATTCATCATCAGCTAGGCTACTGGACTTGGGATGCTGAGAGCCAAACCATTTGTAATGGCTTTACGATTCCTCGTCGTGTCTCTCTGCTCGCTGGCGGTACAGTTGAATACATCAATAATAAGATGATTATTTTTGTTGAAGCAGAAAATGGCAGCGATACCTGGGGCATTACTGAAGCGGCGTTTATGAGGGAAAAAGCAAATACCAAGTCCTTCAGTCAAACATTGGAAGTGGAGGGGGATCGCTTGCATTATCAGCAAACAACTGTGGTTGATATCTATGGTGAGAGTGGCTTCGAACATACCGATGAAAATACCCTAACCAAGATATCTTAATCTGATCACTTTCTACCGTATCAAGTATTACTCCATGCCCGCGAAACTCCTTAAGAAGGGAGTTTCAAATTGGCCTAAAACGCTTTAGACTTGCACAAAATTTTTCTGCCGAGGCTCCTTATGAATCCCCATTATCCTAACTTGCTAGCCCCTCTCGATCTTGGTTTTACGACTCTAAAGAACCGCGTCATTATGGGTTCTATGCACACGGGCTTGGAAGACCGTTTTTATCATATCGATAAGCTGGCGGCTTTCTTTGCTGAAAGAGCTCGGGGTGGGGTGGGCCTGATGATTACGGGCGGTTTCTCTCCAAACCGCCGTGGTGAGCTTTTGCCTTTGGGCTCTAGAATGGATAATAAACTAACGGCTTTATTGCATCGTCGCGTTACCTCTGCAGTACATAACGAAGGCGGCAAGATATGTATGCAGCTTTTGCACGCTGGTCGTTATGGCTATACGCCTTACAGTGTTTCAGCAACAAATAAAAAATCCCCGATCACGCCTTTTAAACCGAGTAAGCTAAGCTCGAAGCAAATTGAGTCAACCATCAATGACTATGCTAATGCGGCCAAGATGGCACAGTTTGCTAATTATGATGGTATTGAGATCATGGCATCAGAAGGTTATTTGATTAACCAATTCTTGGCTGAACGAGTCAATACACGAACTGATAAATGGGGCGGCTCTGCAGAAAACCGCATGCGCTTTGCTATCGAAACAGTACGTCGTGTACGTGAGGCGGTTGGCGAGAAATTTATTATCGTTTACCGAATGTCGTTGATGGACTTAGTTGACGGCGGTCAGAGTTGGGATGAAATTGAGGTCTTGGCTAAAGAGATTGAAGCAGCTGGTGCTACCATTATTAACACTGGTATTGGTTGGCACGAAGCGCGTATCCCGACAATTGTTACCTCTGTGCCGCGTGCTGCATTTAGTTTTGCGACAGAAAAGCTTCGTAAGACAGTTTCAATTCCTGTGTGTGCTAGTAACAGAATTAATACGCCTGAGATTGCAGAAGATATTATCGAAAAGGGTGAGGCAGATTTAGTCTCTATGGCACGCCCTTTACTGGCTGACCCTTTCTTCGTATCGAAAGCCGAGGCGGGCAAAGGCGATGAAATCAATACTTGTATTGCATGTAATCAGGCATGTTTGGATCACACTTTTCAGATGAAAAGGGCGTCGTGCTTGGTGAATCCTCGAGCTTGTCATGAAACTGAGTTGAAATATTTGCCGACTCAGGACAAGAAGCGAGTTGCGGTTATCGGTGCGGGGCCAGCAGGCATGTCTGCTTCAACGGTATTGGCTGAGCGGGGTCATCAGGTGAGTTTGTTTGATGCAAGCGACAAGATTGGCGGGCAGTTTAACATTGCCAAGCAAGTGCCGGGCAAAGATGACTTTAATGAGACCATGCGCTACTTCGGTAAGATGATTGAAAAGTATGGCGTTGACCTTCGTTTGAATACTTGGGTTGAAGCCGAAGACCTCATCAAAGAGGGGTTTGATGAGGTGATTGTCGCCACGGGTATTTCTCCTCGAACGCCTCCAATTCCTGGTGTTGAACATCAAAAGGTTATGAGTTATCTGGATGTTTTGCGTGATAAAAAGCCTGTTGGTGAGAAAGTAGCCATAATTGGTGCAGGCGGTATTGGTTTTGATGTTGGTGAGTTCCTAGTTCATAAGCACGGAGAAACGCCAGAGGCCGAAAAGCAGCAGTGGTATAAAGAGTGGGGGGTTGATACGCAGCTGAACAATCGTGCAGGCCTAATTGATCCTCAGGTCTCTGCCCCAGAGCGTGAGGTGTTCCTGCTACAAAGAAAAGAGAGTGCTCTAGGTAAGAATCTAGGCAAGACTTCTGGTTGGGTTCATCGAGCTGTGCTTAAGCAAAAGCATGTCACCATGATTCCTGGTTGTCAGTATGATCAGATTGATGACGAAGGCTTGCACATCACAGTGAACGGTAAGTCCCGCACTTTAGAGGTAGATAACGTGATTTTGTGTGCAGGACAGGACTCAAATCGTAAGTTGGCAGATGCTTTGTTGGAAGCGGGTGCTGAGGGTAAAGGGATGAAGGTTCATGTTATCGGTGGTGCAGACCTCGCAGCTGAGCTGGATGCAAAACGAGCCATTGACCAAGGTTCCCGTTTGGCCGCTGAAATTTAATCTCTATAGAGGCTTTTATAAACTAGGCTGCCTTAACCCAATTGATGAAGTCTGACTGATTCATCGGTTTTGCAAAAAGGTAGCCTTGAACTCCTTTTACATCCTTCTTACGCAGTACTTCAAGCTGTGTTGGTTGTTCAATTCCTTCGGCAATAACTTCAAAGTGGAAGTGTTTCGATAGTGCGATAACGGTATCTATCACTCCGTGTGTCGACGGTTCATCAGACAAGGTGCTGATAAAGCTTTTATCAATTTTGATTTCGTTCACAGGCAGGCTGTTTAGATAGGACAGTGAAGAGTAGCCCGTGCCAAAGTCGTCAATAGATATCTTGAAGCCTTTTTGCCTCAACTCATCAAGGATAGAAACGGTTTGTTCCAGGTCCTCTATTAACATCCCTTCCGTTATTTCCAACATAAAATATCCCGGGGAAAGCTCGTAGTGCTCCAGTGTGCGAATCAAGTTCATTGGTAGTGTGTTGGACTTAAGCTGGGAAGGGCAGATATTTACCGATATGCGAAAGTTATCTTTGAGTAAGTCTAAGCGCTTCAACTGACAAAGTGTTTCGCAAGCTTCGGTTAGCATTGCTTCCTGAATTTTATCCATAGCGCCCATGCGTTCGGCAACGGGGATAAAATCATTCGGGTAGATTAGGCCTCTTTCAGGGTGATGCCAGCGAATTAAAGCTTCTGCGGCAATTAGTTTTCCATTCAAATCTACTTGAGGTTGATAATGGGCGTGGAAGGCAAAGTGCTCCAGCGCATCATTGATTTCCCCTTCAACACGTAGGCGGTGATCAATGGACTCCTGAAGCACATCATTATGGAAGCATATTTTTTTGTGGGGAGTCTTTTTCGCTTCATACATAGCGGCATCGGCGTGCTTAAGCAGTTCTATTGCATCGCAATCGAATTCGTTGATGACTGCTATGCCGATGCTCGCGTCGATACGGTAACGTCGGTCTGATAATTCAAAGTGTTTTTCAAGGTCTTTAAGGCTTCGTTGGGCAACTTGAAGAGCTTCTTGCTCTACTTGCTTGCGAGAGCTACTGAGGTCTTCAAGCAAAATAACAAACTCATCGCCACCAATCCTAGCGATGGTATCGACTTCTCTTATAGAGTTTTGAAGCCGCCGGGCCACGGATACCAGAAGTTTGTCACCCACATAATGGCCTATGGAGTCATTGATTCGCTTGAAACCATTGAGGTCGATAAATATCAGGGCGCCAAAGAGGTGTTCTCGTTTAATCCTATCGATAACTTTCTGGGTTCTGTCCATCAAAAGTCGACGATTGGGGAGATTGGTTAGAGCATCGTAAAATGCAAGTTGTTCTATCTGGGTTTGAGCTTTTTGTTGCTGGGTTCGGAGGTTATGCTTCTCTAATGCAATGCTGGTTAGGTGAGTGAAGTGTTCCAGGATTTCTAAATGTGATTCATTTGGTCTTTGAATTTCAGGAAAATAGACAATGAATACTCCCTGGACCTCCTTTTGGGCCGAAAATATGGGAGTTGCCCAGCAGGCTTTAAGGTTTAGTGTTAGCGATAAATGAGCAAAATTTTGGCAATAAAACGTATTTTGCAGGTCTTCAATAATGATGGTTTCACCCGTCTGCGCTGCTATAGCACAGGGCATGCTATCGTGAGCGATCGGTATGCGGTCAACTTTTGAATGGAATAGCTCGGGTAGGCTGGGGGCTGCCAGTTGACGGAGCTCTTCATTCTCGATAATGAAAATAGCGGTCTTGATATGTTCGTCGACAAGGGCTTCGATATGAATAGCAATATCTTGGAGGCAGAGTTTTAAGTCTGCTTCCAGCGCAATTCTGCTTATTAGCGCAGTTTGGTGGGTCAGTAATGCTTGAAGCTGTTCATACCGCATGAAATACCTCTACAGCTAGCGGGTGAGAGATCTTAAATGTCCAACTTGCCAAGCATAATCGGGTTTGCACATTTCACCTGATTATAATTAAGTATTGAATCGATTAATTATTAGCCAGTTTTTTGCCTTATGCAAAGAAATAAAGGCCGTTATAGTTAAGTATTCTAAGTGGTAAATTATCAGCTTAATCCAGTTATTAGTGATTTGAGGCCAGTGTAGAAACAGCTGTTTTTACACTGGCCTCAAATATTGCATGTAAAAAACACCAATATTCGTTTGATACTCTCTTTTCATGCTTACTAAGCTTTGTTAGAATGCGCGCACTTTCCAGCAGTACTGCATTTCAATATGCCCATTTTGCTTGGAATGTTATGGTGACTTTCATTGGTTCCCACGCAATAATAAGCTGTTAACCTGGTCAGGCCCGGAAGGGAGCAGCCATAGCGGTGGATTTATGTGCCGAGGTGTAGCTGGTGGAAGTCATCACCTTAATTTTTCTTCCCTAGTTCTTCTTTCTGAATAGCTACTTCCTGTTGATCTAAGTCTTTAATAATCTCTATATTTGATTCCTTTGAGTCCGAGTGCTTGTGAATAGAAGCTATTTGGATGTGAAAACAAAGTCGTTTTAAGCCTCTTGTCAGTGTACTATAGCGTCTTAAGATTTTAATCGTTTACTTTGCTAAGATGATTTCATGAGTTATCAGGTACTTGCGCGTAAGTGGCGCCCCCAAAATTTCAAACAGATGGTTGGTCAAGAGCACGTTCTTAAGGCCTTGATTCATGCGCTTGAAAGTCAAAGGCTGCATCATGCTTATTTGTTCACCGGTACCCGGGGTGTCGGTAAAACGACAATTGGCCGTATTCTGGCGAAATGTCTAAGTTGTCATCAAGGTATTACTGCTGAACCCTGCGGTCAGTGCGGTGCTTGTACCAGTATTACTGAAGGCCGCTATGTTGATCTGATTGAAATCGATGCGGCCTCTCGAACCAAAGTAGAGGATATGCGTGAGCTTCTGGAAAATGTTCAGTATGCTCCCTCTGAAGGCCGCTTCAAGATATATCTGATTGATGAAGTTCATATGCTCTCGCAATCAAGTTTCAATGCTTTGTTGAAAACGCTCGAAGAACCTCCAGAGCATGTTAAGTTCTTGTTTGCGACAACCGACCCGCAAAAGCTTCCTGTAACGATTCTCTCGCGTTGCCTCCAGTTCAATCTGAAGAATATGTCGCCAGAACGCATTGTTGGGCACCTGCAGAATATCCTTGGTCAAGAGCAGGTTAGTTTTGAGGATATGGCTTTATGGGCGCTTGCCAGAGCTGCTGATGGCAGTATGCGTGATGCGCTTAGTCTGACTGATCAGGCTATAGCTTATGGAAACCATGCACTTACCGAGACTGGCGTTAGTGCAATGCTGGGGACGGTTGACCAGAAAAAGATCTATCGTATTCTGGATTGTTTGATTTCAAGAAATGCGGCAGCGATGCTTGACGAAATTAAAGCGCTCGCCGAATTTTCCCCAAATTATGCTTCAGTGTTAGCGACGATTGCAGAAGTGCTTCATCGTGTGGCTATCGAGCAGGCTGTTCCTGGCGCTTGTGATAACTCTATGGGTGATCAGGAGCACGTCGTTTCCTATGCTCGTAAGTTATGTGCCGAAGATGTTCAGCTTTTCTATCAAGTGGCCTTGGTTAGTCGTCAGGACTTGGCGATTACGCCTGACCCTAAATCTGGCCTTGAAATGGCCTTGCTCAGAATGCTTGCTTTCCAGTTAAGCCCTAGTGATCAGCTAGGAATTGATATTGTCACAGCGCCTGTAGGCAATGAAGTGCCGGTTGCTGAAGAGCAAACTGTGCAAAGTGCTCCGCTAGAGAATAATTTGTCTGAGGACGAAAGCAAAAAAAAAACACTTCTGAATAGTGAAGGTTTAAATGTTGAGGGTGTAGCACAAGTTGAACGGGCACCTGTTGAGACCTCTGAGTCGACTGCCAGCCGCTTACAAGAGCCTGTTGAAACGCAGAGCTTTGCAGAAACTGAGCAGCCTGTTACCAGCGTTGTTGAAAGTCCAGTTCAAGAACCTGTCTCGGAACCAGTGCCTGAACCTGATAAACAATCTACTTTGCGGAATGAGGAAAAATCTCCTATTGCAGAGAGTTCGTCTCAGGATCATGTAGAGAAAAGTGAGCTTGCCGCAGATGTCCTTTCAAGCGGATGGAATAAGCAGGTGACACAATTGGGTCTTAGCGGAATGACGCTTAATTTAATGCTTAACTCAGTGCTAGAAGAGAACCCGGACGGCTTGAATCTTTATTTTGAGGCTGGACACTTTCGTTTGCTAAATCCAAGTCATGAAGGGCGGATTCGTGAATCATTGAGTAAAGAAGTGGCACAAGGGCGAAATATTACTTTCTTCGAGGGCTTAAAGCCCGAACACGAGTCGCCGATGATGTGGCGTGAACGCGTGAAAGCGGAAATGGGGGAGCAAGCAAAACTGAGTGTTGAAAATGACCCCTATGTCCAACAGATGATTAGAGAGTTTGATGGTGTGTTGATTGAAAATAGCATTAAAGCTTTAGGGCAGATTATTTAATAAAATATGATCGCGTGCAGTTGCCTTCTGAAGACGCTCTGCACAATAGTAAGTGGAGAAAAATATGATTGGTGGAAACTTGGGCGATATTATGAAGCAAGCCCAAAAAATGCAAGAAGAGCTTCAAAAGCAGCAAGAAGAAGCTGCGAATGCAGAAGTGATGGGTGAATCCGGTGCTGGCTTGGTGAAGGTTGTGATGAATGGTCGTCATGATGTTATTAAGGTTGAGCTAGATGACACTGTGTTGAGTGAAGATAAAGAGTTTTTGGAAGATTTACTTGCTGCAGCAGTAAATGATGCGGTAAGAAGGATCGAAGAAAAGAACAAAAATGCAATGTCAGGCTTAGCGGAAGGTATGGGCTTCCCTCCTGGCTTCAAAATGCCGTTCTAACGATCGACTTTTAATGCAATTGTGGATGAAATAAGAGTATGACTTTCGGTCCTGTTATTGATGAGCTGATTGAGTCACTAAGAGTTTTGCCTGGAGTAGGGCAGAAGTCTGCCCAGCGAATGGCTCTGTCGCTGTTGGATGAAAAACCCAATGGTGCCCAGCGTTTGGCTAATTCCTTGTCGCATGCTTTGGAAGCAGTAGGCGAGTGTGTGGGGTGTCGAACCTTAAGTGAAAGTGAGTATTGTCATATCTGTCAGGACGCTCAGCGGGAACACAACACTTTATGTGTTGTCGAATCTCCCTCTGATTTGATCGCGATTGAACAGACACATCAGTTTAAGGGTGTGTACTTCGTATTGAAAGGTAGCTTGTCACCACTTGATGGTAAAGGTCCTGCAGAGATCGGCATTCCAGCTTTAATGGATCGAGTCAGCTCATTGTCAGCCAAGGAAATAATATTGGCTACAAACCCAACCGTTGAAGGTGAAGCAACGGCTCATTACATTGCTGAAGTGTTTAGTGAGTCTGATGTACTCATTACGCGCTTAGCGCATGGTATTCCTCTAGGTGGGAATCTTGGTTATGTTGATGGTGGGACGCTTAGTCATGCCTTTTCCGGGCGCAAGCCTGTTATTGAAGAAGGTTGATTAAATGAGTGTCCAGATTATTAATGATGCAGCAGCGCTTACTGAGGCTATAAAGCTTTGTTTAAATGAAACTGTCGTTGCAATCGATACCGAATTTATGCGAACCAACACCTATTTCGCAGCACCGGGTCTCATACAGATTGCAGCAGGCGAGCACGTCTACCTGATTGACCCTTTGGAAGTAGATGATCTCAGTTTGTTAGCGCCTTTGCTAGAAAGTGAGTCAGTGGTCAAGGTCTTGCATTCGATGAGTGAAGATATTGAGCTTTTGTTTCATTCGACGGGTGCGCGCATCAAAGCCGCGTTTGATACCCAGTTGGCGGCAGCATTTTTGGGTTTAGGGCCGTCGCTTGGTTACCAAAAGCTTGTGCAAGAGGTGCTTGGGCATGAGCTAGACAAGTCTGAAACGCGCTCCGACTGGCTGCGTCGCCCTTTGTCTGATAGCCAGTTAGCTTATGCTGCGAAAGATGTTGAGTATTTGCTGACGCTTTATTCTGAGCTGCAGGCACAGCTTTCAGCCAAGTCTTTTATGGCAGCGGTATTAGAAGAAAGTGCTTCATTGGTTCAGCAGTTTTTTCAGTCTTGGGATGCACCAGAGAATGCTTATTTGAAGCTGCGTGGTGGCTGTGAGCTTAAAAAGGTGGATCAGTCTTTACTAAAAACGCTGGTTATGTGGCGTGATGACTTGGCACAATCAAAAAATATTCCTAAACCTTGGGTGTTTTCAGATACAAGTTTGATTCAAATTGCTGAAACACATCCAGAAGTTTTGTCTGACCTGAAGCGTATTAAAGATATTCAGCATAAATCTATTCGCCGCTATGGCGAGGAATTGTTGGAAATAATTGCGGAGTTTAGTGATTCAGAAATTGACTTACGCCCGATTGACCGACCGGTTAGAGGCCGGGAGCTGGATTATTACCAGAAGCTAAAAGCGATAGTCGCGCAGGTCGCCAAAGATTCGGGGATTGCTGTTCAGTTACTGGGCTCAAGAAAAATGTTAGAACGTGTTGTCATAAATGTTCGTCGGCATGGCGATAAAAGTTTGCCTAACGAGTATTTGGGATGGCGCAAGCCTTGGTTAGCAGAAAAAATGTCAAAGGCGCTAGGAATTTAGGAGAAATGATGACGCAATATACCTCGAGTACGAAACGATTTTGCTCGGTTTATAAGAGTAAAAAGAAGCAGGAAATGTACTTATACCTCGACCGAGCGGATGAACTGACTTCTTTGCCTGATGCACT
Organism: Oleiphilus sp. HI0132; assembly: GCF_001635845.1. Classification (NCBI taxonomy): domain Bacteria; kingdom Pseudomonadati; phylum Pseudomonadota; class Gammaproteobacteria; order Oceanospirillales; family Oleiphilaceae; genus Oleiphilus; species Oleiphilus sp. HI0132. Next base: position 9,684 of record NZ_LWGJ01000291.1, read on the forward strand.
GATGCAAATATTTGGGCAAGCTGAGCATGTGATGGATATGATACTCACGCCAGAAAAGAAATTGGCCCGTGCGGATGCTAAGAAAATTTTGGACGATATTGCTGAGAAAGGCTTTTATTTGCAGATGCCGCCAGCAAAAGACCCGGAAATGTTGGATTTATATAAGCCACCTAAAGATAGTTTGCACGGCTAAATTAATGACGGTGAGACGAGTCAATTGGCGGTAGATAAGTTTTTTTGGAAAGAAAAAGCCTTAGACCAGCTTTCGAAAGAAGAGTGGGAAGCTCTGTGTGATGGCTGTGGTAAGTGCTGTATGCATAAGCTCCAGGATGAAGACAGCGATGACTTGCTGTTTACCTGTATCAGCTGTGAATATCTGGATACGGATGCTTGTCAGTGTACTGTCTATTCCAAGCGAAACAATTATGTGCCTGACTGTCTTAACCTAAGTGTGACTGATTTACCTGAGGTCTCGGTATGGCTCCCTGAAACTTGTTCTTATCGTTTGCTATTTGAAGGGAAGCCGCTACCCCAGTGGCACCCCTTGATCGCGGGTAGCAAAATTATGATGCATGAAAATCACATTTCGGTGCGCTCAAAAGCAATCAGCGAAAGCCTGGTTTCAGAAGACGATTGGGAAGACTACATAATTTAGTTTGTTATGGCTGTCAGGCAGATGAACTACACTAAAAATTGCGAATTAATAATGAGATGGGCTCGCTCGATCTTGTTTAGTTGATATAGGCTTAAGGATAGATAGTTGGAAAGTTTTTCATACCTTGCTGCGTGGGCAGTGTACCTGATTTCCGCGCTCGTGATGATTGCCGTATTTTGGCGAATGACCAGAAATCTCAAGCTACGTCGAACCCGGCGATCTTTAAGGGTTCTGGTTGCCGTCCTCTTGTTAACGCCTATCAATATTGCGACAGATGCAAGTATTTGGCTGGCACCCGCCTACCTTGTTGGTGCTTATGACTGGGTTTTGGGTCACACAGATAAAGCGCTTCAAGCAGGGGTTTATATTGCCGCCGCTTATGCATTAATGATCGTTGTGGTGATGTTGGAATCGGTTATGAGAAGACTCTTGGGTATGGAGAAGGCTGGATGAGTGGTATCGAAACAGGCTTGTATCAGCATTATAAGGGGGCTGAATACGAGGTACTTGGCCTGGTCACGCATAGCGAGACAGAGGAAAAGTTGGTTGTCTATAGAGCTTTATATGGCGAGTTTGGATTGTGGGTGCGTCCTTTAGATATGTTTAAAGAGTCAGTGTCCATCAACGGTCTAGAGCAAGATCGCTTTAAGCTCATCAATGCCTATAACGTCGAGCTAGGAAAACATTTACCTTCATCACTCTAAACTTAGTGAAACACACTAATCTTCTATAAAAACAACAGGTAAGCGTTAATTTAAGAGAAAATACTTTTAATATCGCATTGTTGTTGTTGTAAAACCTGCTATAAATTATCTATGTTCGACTAATTTTGTCCATAATGCCTCATTTGTTTGGGCCGGGATCATGCAGGGGAATCTATGAACTCCAAACTATCATTTGCGCGCCAGGTGATAACGCAAAAGCTGAGAGGGCTTAGCCTTATTAAGCGTATGTTAACACTGGCGGTCTTCGTCAATGTATTAATTTCAGCTAATGCTTTCGCACAAGATGCCGCTGCTAATGAAGCGGGGGCCGATATACGTATGCTGATCGATATCTCCGGGAGCATGAAGAAGAATGATCCGGCCAACTTGCGAATCCCGGCGGTTAACCTATTAACTGAGCTGATTCCCGATGGCGATGAAGCGGGTGTTTGGACTTTTGGTCAATGGGTTAATAATTTGGTCAAGTTAAAAGCTGTTGATGAGCAATGGCGTCTTGACGCTAAAGAAAAAGCAAAGAAAATCAATTCTGTAGCGCTATATACAAATATTGGGGCAGTGCTTGAGAAGGCTTCTGATGATTTTTATAAAGAAGGTAAGGACTTCTCGAATACTCATTTCATTCTACTGACTGATGGCATGGTCGATATTGATAAAGACCCCGAGAAAAATGCCTCAGAACGTGAGCGTATTCTAACTTCAGTGATGGCTACCTTTAAAGAGAAGGGCGCCAAGATTCATTCAATCTCTTTGTCAAAAAATGCTGATAAATCCTTAATGGATAAGTTAGCTATTCAAACGGGTGGACAATCGGCGGTTGCCGAGACCCCTGAAGACCTGACTCGAATTTTTCTCCAAGCTCTTGAACAGGCCGTTCCTAGTGAGCAGGTACCTATCGAGGGAAATGAGTTTGTTATCGATTCTAGCATCGAAGAATTTACTGCTTTGATCTTTAGAGGGGATGGCAGCATTCCGACCGAAATTCTATCTCCTGATGAAAAAGTATATAGCTATGAAAACCAGGGTGAGGATATCAAATGGTATCAGGATAAAGGTTATGACTTGATTACTGTCAGTCGTCCTTTAGAAGGCACGTGGAAGATTAACTCCGAAGTTCAACCAGGAAGCCAGGTGACAGTGGTTAGTAACTTGCAGCTTAATGTTAGCAAACTACCGGTCAATTTCTTCGCTGGTGATCCCTTGAATGTTGACGTTAGCTTTAGTGAAGAAGGGAAGACAGTTACTAATCCTGATTTTTTGCAGTTATTAGATGTGCAGCTGCAGCTTAAAACAGAAAGCAATAAAACGGCTAAGAAGTCTATGTCGGATGAGGTTCCTGAAGACGGCGTTTTTAGAGAAGCTATTCGTAAGTTAAGTAAGGTCGGTCAGTATGAAGTGACGGTCTTGGTTGATGGGAAAACCTTTAAGCGTAAGAAACGCCAGATTATTAATTTGAGAGCGCCTTTTGATTTTGAATTTTCGGTTAAAGGGGAAGGAGATGAAGCTCATTATGCGCTAGTGGTCACGCCGATGAGTGAGACGATATCTCTGACTGATACCAATATATTTGCGAAGGTAAATGCTCCTGATGGGAGTAGTTTAATCAATGCCTTGGAATTAGATGCCGAGGCGGGGCGCTGGGTATTACCGATTAAGCCAGATAAAGGCGATGGCTTGTATAAAGTGGCTGTTAAGGTAAAGGCCGAGACGATTGAAGGAAAGAAATTCAAGTTCAAGCCTAAGCCTTTTGAGGCTGAGTTCCCGATACCGGCGGGTGCTTCAAATAATATCGTGTCAGTGAACGAGCAAGAAGATGCCCCAGAAGAGTTGCCTGCAGAGGCAATTGCGGAAGAAAAGGTAGAAGAGCCGAAAGCTGAAGAACCTAAAGAGGAAGCGAAAGAAGAGCTGCCTCAGCCAGCCGAAGAGCCCGTTAAGGAAGAGGTGGAAGAGCCTGTTGAAGAGCCCGAAGCGGAAGAAGAGCTGGTAGAAGAGTCAGAAGACGATATGATGATTTGGTTTATTATCGGCCGCGGTGTTCTAGGGGGCTTGCTCTTGGGTGGCTTAGCCTTCTATTTGCTTAAAAAGCGTCAGGCGAAAGAGGAAGAAGAGGAAGTTGAAGAAACAGAAATCCTGAGCGATCAGGATGTTGAAGAAATTGCAGAAGATGTAGAAACTGAAGCGAGTGCTGAGGTGGAAGAAGAACCCGAAGCAGAACCGGATGATGGCTTAGACTTTGTTGAAGAGCCACCCGAAGAAGTTCCAGTTGCCTCTCAGGAGCCAGAGGATGAGCCGCTTGTTGAGTTGGAAGAGGATGATGAGCCGCTAGTTGAGTTGGAAGAGGATGACGAGCCGCTTGTTGAGCTTGAAGAGGATGACGAACCTTTAGTAGAGCCTGAGCCTGAGCCTGAAGAGGTCGTGGACCTATCTACCGATGACTTAAGTGATGTCGCTCAGGAGCTTGAGCTTGATGAGCCGGAAGAGGCCGATGCGCTGGACATTTCCGGGGATGACGAGGACCTGGCTGCCGATATTGCTCAAGCGATTGAGGATGCTGCGGATGAGCCTGAAGAGGACTTGGAAAAGGAAATTGAAGATGCATTGGATCTAAGCGACCCGCTGGATGACGACGATGACGAAGAGTTCAACTTGGAAGACTTCGATATCGGTGACACAGATGACCTGCCCTCAGATGAAGAAAAGGATAAGGGCGCTTAATCTAAGCGTCTGCT
>NZ_LWGJ01000292.1:0-889 GCF_001635845.1 Oleiphilus sp. HI0132
AAGATAGGTCGGGACTGGTTTGATATTGGTCAATTAAACATCAATGAAGGCAGGTCATATTTTAAACTAATTAATATGTTACTGGCATGAGCTATGGCCGCATAAGCGAGCATGAACCTTCTCATGGATTTATTATTCTGAGTTGATGGTAATGGATCGTTGGCGAGGTCACTAAGAACAGGTATTCATGGAAGACTTAAATTCGAGGTTATCAAGCTTTTCTTGACGTTGGCTAAGTGCCAATTGCAGGCCTCTTAGTCCATTGTCAAAATGGCCTAGTTATCCTGATTAAACGAGGATTAAGATTTATGGCCTTGAGAACAAAGCAGTAGTTACCGGGTTTAGATTATATTTATGCTGCGTTGAATAAGTCTCGTTGTATCCAAAGCCAATAAACCAGACTGAACTTTCTCTATTAATTAGTGTCCTAAAGTATGTGTAAAACGCAGTTTAAGTCTTTTTAAGCATCTTCGTGATATTTAGTAAAGGCGCTTGCAGCGCTATGATTTTTGTGGCAGAGTTTTAAAGATGAGTATTCTGAAACAGATAAAACAAAAGTATTCAAAACAAATNAGCGTCTTGCTGGCCGTTTTGATGATGCTATCTCCGATTATATCTTCGGCGAATACTCTGTTGATGAGCGAAAGCACAATGCCTCATCATTCAGCGTCGACATCAACTGAAAGTGATGTTGAACAAATGAAGGTAACATCAGATAGCGAGTCTTGCCACGAGGCCGTGGCTCAAACCGTTAAAGACTCGATGAAGATGAATAAAACCTCTTCAGTCACAAATGACTGTTGTGATGAGTCTTGTTTATGTGCACAGGCTGGTTGTCAGTCTTCATCAGCGGCTTTCCATAATTCCGCGTTATCCTTCAGCACAGATA
>NZ_LWGJ01000293.1:0-896 GCF_001635845.1 Oleiphilus sp. HI0132
ACTTCAATATTCTTTAAGTGGTTCGACGATGGGTACCACTTACAATATAAATATTGTAAGCCCATCGGAGATTGATAGTTCACAGCTAAAAACGATCCAGTCTGCGATTGAGGCTGAGCTTGCTTCGATAGACTCTTTGATGTCTACTTATAAGCCTGACTCCGAAGTCTCTAGATTTAATCGCGCTGCTATAGGTGAGGGTGTTTCCTTGTCGGCCACAACTATTGAAGTGCTTAATGAGGCGCTTGCGTTAAATAACTTGAGCGAAGGGAGCTTCGACCCAACTGTTGGTCCGCTAATTGATGCCTGGGGCTTTGGCGGTGGCTCTAAGCACAAGGGGATAGTTGTTGAAGAAAAGAATCTCGCTTCTGTGCTTGAAAAAGTAGGTGTTCAACGCTTTAAATTGGTTGACGGTCAACTGTACAAACTCCAGGACGTAGAATTAGACCTCTCTGCTATTGCTAAAGGTTTTGCAGCAGATAAAGTTGCTATCGCGTTGCGTGAGCAAGGCATCGCAAACTTTCTGGTAGAAATTGGTGGTGAGGTAGTGACTCATGGTAGAAGTGTTCGTGACTCCTTGTGGGTATTAGGTATTGAATCACCTGATAAACAGGGTAGAAACGTTTATACTAGGGTTCATCTTGGTAATGCTGCGCTCGCTACGTCGGGAGATTACCGAAATTATTTTGAAGAAAATGGTAAACGATATTCTCACACGATTGACCCACTCAGCGGCAGGCCAGTTGAGCATCTGCTTGCATCTGTTAGTGTGATTGCTGAAGATTGCATGTTAGCTGACGGGCTTGCGACGGCGCTAATGGTGATGGGTGAGCAGAGGGGGTATGAGTTTGCCTCAAAGCACAATATCAGTGCGTTATTTATCTATCGAGGTGATG
>NZ_LWGJ01000294.1:0-865 GCF_001635845.1 Oleiphilus sp. HI0132
TTCCTGATTAGCTCGAGCCTTGTTGGTATTATGGCACAGCGCTTGGTTCGTGTTCTGTGTACCTCCTGTCGTCAACCCTACGAGCCTGATGACAGCGAATGCGAATTTCTGCATATAGAGCACGGGCCTGGCCAATCGAAACCTCCTATCTACAAAGCAAAAGGTTGCCCAGAGTGTAATCATCTTGGTTATAAGGGCCGTATTGGTATCTACGAACTTGTGCAAATAGATGAACAGATGCGTGAGCTTATTCATAGCAAAGCCGGTGAGCTAGAGCTTGAAACTTATGCACGTAAGTGTGGTCCAAGCATACATGATGATGGTATTCAGAAGGTGTTGGCTGGCGTTACCACGATTGAAGAAGTGGTAAGGGTGACCCATCGGGGATAGTCATGGCTGCATTTGAGTACAAGGCGCTTGACCAAAAGGGCAAGCAAAAAAAAGGTGTAATAGAGGCGGACAGCGCTCGGCAGGTTCGACAGCAACTGCGCGAAAAAGGTTTAGCTCCGCTTGAAGTTGAACAAAGTTCTGAGAAAAAGAGCAATAGCGGTGGCGGTTCCTCAAGGCGTAGGTTGAGTGTCAAAGAGCTGTCGTTACTTACCCGTCAGATCGCTACGTTGATTCAGTCAGGTATTCCTATTGAAGAGACGCTTAGTGCGGTGGCTAGTCAAAGCGAGAAAACAAACGTTCGTAGTATGTTGCTGGCGGTTAGAGCAAAAGTACTAGAAGGTTATACGCTTGCCGATAGCCTTGCTGAATTCCCGGCTGCTTTCCCTAATCTTTATCGCTCTACGGTTGCTGCAGGCGAGCATGCCGGTCACCTTGACCTGGTGCTTAACCGGCTGGCCGATTATACCGAAGCACA
>NZ_LWGJ01000295.1:0-876 GCF_001635845.1 Oleiphilus sp. HI0132
TAGCTGGAGACTCAAGACCGAAGCTAACTATAAAATATTACCGAAAGGTGTTCTGGACTCCATCCAATCGAGTGCCAACTATCAAGCAAGTAAACGGGTAAGTTATCAAGCCTCGTTAGGCTACATTCTATCGGAAGAAGACACATACAGCTTCGACAATATGATCAGCTGGCGTCTGGACAAATACTCGTTTTCTCTTTCTGCCGGATTTGATACACAAGACCATCAAAGTATTGGCTTAAGCATTAGCTCTGCCCTTGCCTACGACAAACCTCATAATAGCCTCTACCTTAGTTCTGAAAGTGTGGCCTCTAGTGCCAGCGTGCTCGCACACACATATTTGGATCACAACAATAACGGTAGGTTTGATGAACAGGACAGCCCTCTTCCAAATATACATTTTAAAGGAAAGAACAGCTGGAGAAACAGCGCCACAAACGAAGAAGGTTATGTCTCTTTATGGGGGGTTCCTGATCTTCAAATGCAAACGATTAGTATCAACTCACGGAAAATTGAAGACCCGTTTCTGAAGCCACAGAAGGAGCATTTCACGCTCTATTCTCACTCGGGCAAGCTCAACGAGATCAGTATCGGCTTCCAAACTGCGATGGAACTCGAAGGAGAAGTGCTGCTTGAAAACAATGGTAAACTTATACCGAAAGCAGGTATTCCTGTCTCTCTTTTTACACTCGATGACTCACTGATACAGCAAACCCGAACCGAGTACGATGGTGTTTACATATTCGAAAACGTCCTACCAGGTAGCTACTTACTTAAAATAGATCCTGACTACCTTCAAAGTAAAAACCTCAGCGTAACACCAACTATAGAGCTCAAGACTTCAGGCGATGAAGGTATCATTTACCTTCCTCCCAC
>NZ_LWGJ01000296.1:0-852 GCF_001635845.1 Oleiphilus sp. HI0132
GTCATGTACTCACTTTGCAGCAAGTAGTGAATTGCGCGTAGGATTTCTTGAACGCCCCCTTCCCTCGCCATAACAGATTTGCTAAGCGCCTTTTCTTTATAGGCTTGTGTATCTTGCGCATTAAATATAATTAGCGCCGGCGCGATTGAATTAACAGTCACCTCTGGTGCTAGTTTTGCAGCATAAGACAAGACGAGATTCTCGGCAGCAGCCTTACTTGCCGCGTAAGCAATATGTTTTTTACTTCCGGTAGCTGCAACATAGTCGGTAATATGAATGATATCGGCAATGCCATCCGGGTAGGCCCTGAGCAAGGGCTCAAGTGCCAGATTCAAGTGATAAGGAATATTGACATGCACATTCATCATTTGTTGGATAGTGCTTAAATCATCTTCCCGATTTTTGCTATCGGGCAACCAATCAGAGGCATTATGGATAATTGCTCTTAACGATGTATGTTTTGCACTTACTGCATCAATCAACTGACTCACCTGCTCAGGGTATTGAAAGTCACACTGATATAACTCAGCTCCCATATCCTTCAGCTTCACCAATTCCGGGTAGCTAGTTCGATAGGTACCGATCACATGATACCCTTTGGCCAAACAATCAAGCGCCAGCGCCAAGCCAATGCGCCTGCCTACACCAGTGATCAAAACAGGTGACTTACTCATAAAACACTACTCCGGCTTCCTATATTCGAGACTGAGAGAAACTGAATCAGCAAAACGTAGCGCGTGAGGTTTATCAATTCGTACTTTCGCATAGCTCACCCAAGAGTGCTCACTGCAAAGACCCAACACGTCTGACACCAGTTTTTCCAATAATAGAAAGCGACCATCCTCAACATGC
>NZ_LWGJ01000297.1:0-616 GCF_001635845.1 Oleiphilus sp. HI0132
CTTAAGTTAGGGTGATCGTAAAATGGTATGCGCTTTAGCCATAGCTTTAACGCTTGCCAATATATCCCCATGCTTACTCTTACGGTCATAAACGGAAATCGGATCAGTGTGCTGGCTAAATAGTTTGTGAAATCGTATCGCTCCATCACTAACGTGGCGTCAAAGTGCTTTTCGTTTTGTTCGTCGCGCTGGGTGTTATCCATATGCACTCTTAGCCCTTGGTTTGGCTCATCAAAGGTCCAGTGATAGGTCATATCCATAGGGTTGAACGGCGAAACATGAAAAACTTTGGGAAACTCATAGTGGTGATATTTTTGTGCTTTCAGGGCATACGAGCCATACTCTCCCGATTGACCTACGGGTAGCACATAAGCATGCCGTTCACCCCATGGGGTGTTGGTGATTTCAGCCAAAATAGAAACCAGCTTGTTAGCTTTGTCAAAACAGTAGTAGAAGGTGACAGGGTTAAAGACTGCATTGAAATAGCGGGCGTGGCACAGCATTCTGACGTGTTCAATTTCCGGCGCAGATAAACCTTGTTCGGTGAGATTGTTCGTCACTTTATTAATGACTGCTTGTTTTAAATCGCCCGATTCGGGTGAGTAATAATCATCGC
>NZ_LWGJ01000298.1:0-777 GCF_001635845.1 Oleiphilus sp. HI0132
ATTCGAAGACCGTAGAGTCTCGGATATGCTCGGCCTTGTTATGTCGGCATGGAAGTTTTCTTCAACGCACAAAGGTACAAAGGCGAAAATTGAGGTTTTTAACCCGAACCTTGAAGACCATAATTGGCAGTCACCCCATACTGTACTCGTGGTGCTTCAAGAAAACATGCCGTTTATTGTCGATTCGATCAGGCTAATCCTTTCTAATCGCATGGTCAAAATTCATAGTATTCAGTATGCAAATATCCGTTGCGAACGAGCAAAAAATGGTGATATTGAATCCCTTAAAAGTGGTGCCGCCGCAAAAGAATCAACCTGCAATGATGAAGCGCTTATATTTATCGAGATAGATCGGCATAGCGATTCAGCGTCTCAGAAGTCTTTGCTAAAGGCTATCAATGAAGTGATGTCAGACGTTTCAACGATGGTTGGCGACTATGAAAATATGCTTACCAAGAAACAGAGCTTGATAGAAAACCTAACCGAAAAGAATTATAAAACTATTGCGCCTGAAGACATTGAAGAGGGGCGCGAGTTTTTACGCTGGATGGGGGATGAACGCTTCATCTTCTTGGGTTGTGTAGATTATGACCTAAAGAAAGAGGGAAGAAGTGAAAGTTTCGACCTCGTTAAAGGAAGCGGCCTGGGGCTGGTTCATCGCTTTGTAGATTTTATCGAAAAGTCAGAACTGAACAAGTTGCCAAAAGCCTCTAAGCAACAAATTTTCGGTAGCAATTTGTTCTTTTTCTCAAAGGCTTCTCAGCGGTCCTCCGTTCA
>NZ_LWGJ01000299.1:0-777 GCF_001635845.1 Oleiphilus sp. HI0132
AAGGTCAGTAGAGATGTCGCCTTCAGCCGCGATGTAAGTAACAACGTCGATTTTCTCTGGGATATCGTCAAGCTTTGTGAAGAACTCAGCTTTTGAGTAGCTTTCTAGGATCTCTTTAGCAATCGCGTTGCCTGCTTTAAATGCTTCAGCTAGACGAGCTGTATCAGCGTCATATAGGAATACTTGAGACTTAAGAACTTCACCCGCTGCTGCAGCTTGTGCGTCGTCAGAAAGAGCGATGTCTAGAAGTGCTTCAACAGAAGGGCCACCTTTCATGTGAGAAAGTTGCTCAAGAGCGAACTCAGGCGAGATCTCAGCAACAGTTTCATTACCTAGAACGATGTCTTTTAGGAATGCTGCTTTAACGCCTGCCGCAGGAGTTGTACCTGGAAGCGTGTTGTAGATAAAGAAGTTTAAAGACGCTTCGCGGTGCTCGTTACCCGTGTCTTTAATTTGAGCGATGATCTCTGATAACAAATCTGCGCTATCAATTGGCTTAGGGTTCAAACCTAGGTCCTTTTTACGAACCTCAATTTCTTCTAGGTATTCTGAATACAAACTCATACGAATCTCTCACTCAAAGTTTTAGTAATGACTATCAAAAAACTACTTAATACGCCATTGGATGCAAGTAGTTTCATCGGTGTCCAACGGAGCATGGCTTTCCAGTGAACTGATCAGGTGTTCCTGTTTATTCACTATGCAAGCTCCCCATTGGGCGCTTATTCTCAGCAGTGCGTCTGCTTAAATTTAGTGTGGAATGTGTCCACAGCTATC
>NZ_LWGJ01000300.1:0-801 GCF_001635845.1 Oleiphilus sp. HI0132
CCTTCAGGCCTGGTTAATTCAGACTGTAGTATGACGCCAATGATCATCTTCTTGGAGGATCATGAGGCCGATACGCTTGATACTGTGATCGACACGATGGAAGACTTGATCGATCAGTACCCAAGTGAAAACTACCAGTTCTTACTTGCGGCAGGTAATGCAGGTGTTGAAGCGGCGACTAACGAGGTTATTTCCAAGGCTAAGAATGTCATGTTAGCCTCTGTTTACTCGGTCGTTAGTATTTTGTGTCTGATTACGTTCAGGTCTTTAGCTGCTGTTATTTGTATCGTTACACCTTTGGCACTTACCTCGGTTCTGTGTGAAGCGCTTATGGCTCAATTGGGTATTGGTATTAAAGTTGCGACACTTCCTGTTATTGCCTTGGGTGTGGGGATTGGTGTCGATTATGGTATCTATATCTATAGTCAGTTAGAGACTAAACTGAAACAAGGTGTGGTCTTACAAGAGGCTTACTTTCAGACGCTTAGAACGACAGGTAAAGCGGTCTGCTTTACGGGTATGACCCTTGGTTTGGGTGTATTTACTTGGATATTCTCGCCAATTAAATTCCAGGCAGATATGGGGATCCTGCTGTTCTTTATGTTCTTGTGGAACATGGTTGGCAGCTTGTGGTTGCTACCCGCGATGGCACGCTTCCTTGTTCGCCCTGATAAGATTGCTGCAAAAGAAAGAGCTAAGCTGGCAAAAGCTGCTGCTTAATCTTAAGGAGTCTAAAAACCCCGATACTCAATGAGTGTCGGGGTTTTTTCTTTTTTGGAGCCACTTAGGAATAAGGTCGCA
>NZ_LWGJ01000301.1:0-1677 GCF_001635845.1 Oleiphilus sp. HI0132
TAAAAAAGGCAAGTGGCTTTAGGGCGCTTGCCTTTTTTGCTTTCTCCTTGGTGGTGAATGGGTGATGACGTATACAGAGCGTTTTCTTGACACTTTGTGGCTAGAGAATGGGCTAAGTGACAATAGCTTGTCTGCTTACCGATCCGATTTAAAGCAATTTGCTTCGTGGCTCCATAAAAAGCGCACTTTAGAGCTACATCAGGCTGGCGAAAGTGATATCTATGATTATCTATCGGACTGCTTGGAAAGAGGGCTTAAGTCTTCGTCCAGTTCACGCTTATTATCCTGTTTAAGGCGCTTCTACCGCTTTCTAGTGCGCGAAAACATAATCGCCATAGACCCAACACTCAATATAGATAACCCCAAGTTGCCGCGTATGCTGCCCAGTTCTCTTACTGAAGCAGAGGTTGAGAAGTTATTGGCGGCTCCGGACGTTTCTGAGGTGCTTGGCTTGCGTGATAGGGCAATGTTAGAGGTTATGTATGGCTCCGGCCTAAGGGTGTCAGAATTGGTATCCCTGAATTTTGAGCAACTAAATGTCCAGCAAGGCTTAATTCGTTTATTTGGAAAGGGTGGTAAGGAGCGTTTGGTTCCTGTGGGGGAGCCGACCTTGGATTGGCTGGACGAATACTTGTCGAAAGCCAGGCCAGAGCTAGCGGGCTCATCTGGGTGTCACGTCATCTTCCCAAGTTCTCGATCACAGCAAATGACAAGGCAAACATTCTGGCATCGAATTAAAAAGTATGCGATTGAGTCCGGTATTAACAAAAATTATCACCTCATACCTTAAGACATGCTTTCGCAACTCATCTCTTGAATCATGGTGCAGACTTGCGTGTTGTACAGCTATTACTGGGGCATGGAAATTTGTCAACAACTCAGATTTACACTCATATAGCTAAACAGCGCTTATACGATTTACATCAAGATTTTCATCCTAGAGCCTAGTACTACATAACAAAATGTTAACGATAAGTTCTTGTAGATGAACTTAATTCCGTTTAGCTTGTCATACAAATAATGTTCAATTAAAAAACGGCTTGGTTTTTTGCCAAGCCTTACATAGGTTTTAATTATAGAGGTTTGTATGCGTTTAGTTCGGTATATTATCTGTCTAAGTCTGCTGTTTTCGCTCACGGCGAATGCTGATGAGGCTCAGGTTCGAAAAAGCTTATCCGAGGCAATGCCGGGTTTGAAATTGAGCTCGGTCGAGATGAGTGAGATTGTTGGTATGTACCGGGTTACAACCTACTCAGGTGAAGCTTTATTTGTCAGTTCTGATGGTAAGTTCTTTCTAACCGGTGATCTGTATGCAACGAAGACAGGGCGAATTGAAAACCTGACTGAAAAGCGTCGCGAGACCGCCAGAATTGAGCAAATTTCTTCAGTTCAGGGTAAGGATAAAATTGTATTTCCTGCAAAGGGTGAAACCAAGGCTCGTATAGCAGTATTTACTGATATTGATTGTGGTTATTGCCGTAAGCTTCATAGAGAAATTCCAGCTTTGAATGATATGGGGATAGAGGTTAGTTATCTGGCATATCCGCGTGCAGGTGTTGGGAGTGACTCATATGGTAAATACGTATCAGCATGGTGTGCTGAAGATAAGCTCGAAGCGATGACTGATGCTAAGAATGGTAAGTCAATTCCCGAAAAGACTTGCGCCAACCCTGTACA
>NZ_LWGJ01000302.1:0-6108 GCF_001635845.1 Oleiphilus sp. HI0132
CAAAGTACGGTTCCCAGGTCGATGAAAACTATTGCAAGACTCATGGCTTCGATGCCCATATCTATAAGCCTATCTGTTCCAATGACCTAATCCAAAGCATGGAGCTCAGCCTCTATTCAGAAAAACCAGAGCTAACGCAAAGTGCGATAGCGGCTATAGAAGACCCCACTACAGATTTGAGCGAGTCTAGAATCCTGCTTGTTGAAGACGTCTATGTAAACCAGCTCGTTGTACAAGGTATTCTTGAGGCGCTTGACCAACAGTGCGATATCGCTGCCAACGGCCTAGAAGCGCTAGAAATGATACGCGACGCTGAAAAAACGGTCCCCTACAACCTCATTTTCATGGACTGCCAAATGCCGGAAATGGATGGATATGAAGCAACTACAGCGATCAGACAAGGTAAAGCCGGAGAAAACGCCAAGCAGCTACCTATTGTTGCCATGACAGCTAATGCAATGAAAGGTGATGATGATAAATGCTTTGCTGTGGGAATGAATGACTATATTAGCAAGCCTGTCGATGCCATGATCGTTCAAGAGAAGCTAAATAAATGGCTACATTAAGATGGCAGCGCCCTGTTAAACGCCTCATAATGATAAGCGAGTTCACTTGCTGACTCAGACTCACCTGCAAGCTCAAGTAGTTCGATAACACACTCAGCCGTACACAACCCGCCTTTTAGCTGATTTCCTCTACGCACAAAAGTGGAAGGTGTCACGTTATCCAAAGAGAACTTGTCGGCTTGTTGCAAATAAGGGCTTTGTCTATACATTTTCTTGGCTTGTTGCCAAGTAGCATCCAGAATCACGTAGTGAGTATAGGAAAAAAGACATTGAGGGTCAGGCTGATAAGTGCCAGGGCTATCGGTGTTTTGTGTAGGCAGTTCTTCTCTAGGAAAGAGCACCGCGGCTTGCTGCCGAGCCAATAGACTCAATAAACTTTCATCGGGTTCCCGACGCTTCCAAACGACAAGTTCGCAATCACCCTTCAATATACCTCTAACGACTGCACCCGTATTATTCTTCTTTTCTAATTCCCGCTCATGCGTAAGTAATATAAACTTCATTAACTATAAAATACGATTACGGCCTGCTTCTTTAGCTTCATATAATAATTTGTCAGCACTCTCGATAAACTCTGCCGCACTTTGCCCTTCACCAGCAAACTGAGCAATCCCACCACTAACCGTGACATGATCTGCCACTAAAGAGTGTTCATGAGGATAATTCAAATCACTAAACAACTTATTTATACGCTTCGCAACCGCTTGCGCTTGCACCGCATTGGTATTAGGCAAAATCACTGCGAATTCTTCCCCACAATACCGAGCAACAATATCGGCTGGTCGGCACATCGCTTTACGCAAGGTTTCACCAACAGCCTTTAAACACTCGTCACCGGCTTGATGTCCGTTGTTATCATTGAAAGGTTTAAACTGATCAACATCGATCATAATCAAAGTTAAAGGGTCTTTCTCTTTGATTGACCTAGTGATCTCCAGCTCCATGGCCTTATCAAAACCACGGCGGTTCACCAGTCCTTTTAAGGTGTCTTGAAATGCGAGCAACTCCATTTTTAATTTGGTGCCATGAAGCTCGTCCTGAATCTGGGCGATACGCTCCATCGCATGAATCATCGCTTCAAGCACTTCAGGCACTATCGGCTTATAAAGATAAATATCGCCGCCTGACTGAATACCCACAGTAAAAAACTTAGTATCCGTTTTAGCACTAACAAAAATAATGGGGAACCATATAGAGGTATCTTGACGAATAATTTTAGTCGTTTCAAAACCGTTAAGACCAGGCATTTCAACGTCCATCAAAATCAAATCGACTTTCTCTTGCCGACAGAGGTCAATTGCATCCTGTCCACATTCGGCCTCGATGACATCATGCCCAAGCCCGGCAACTACTGCTAGAGACACAAACCTCATAGAACGCTGGTCATCAACAATCAGTACTTTCATAACTCACTCAACTTTTATTAGTCATTACATGCTCAGATCGCTATGGCTAGTTAACGGCCTTTAGTATACTGAGCAACTTATTATGAGAGCGGCCATAATGAAGCACCACAATTGTTACAAGATAAAATCGTTTGTGCTCTAAAGTAGAGTATAGAGTATGCCCAAGCATTTTTCTTACACAAGACGACTCGATTCATAATTTTTTGCGCTCTGATAAAAAACTGTTAACCCAAGTGCAAATAACTACTTGAACAGCCGAAAAATACTGTTAAAGTGCGCACGTCTGGATTCCATAGGACTACATATATCTCTCGCCACGCCCAGAATTGGCAGAGCACCCTATATGTTAAGAATCCATTTGCACTGCACAACAAACTTAGAATAGACGCACCCATGACAGAAACCCCACTGATTCGCCAAATTGTTTCTCGACCCGCACTCAGTTTTATTAT
This sequence comes from Oleiphilus sp. HI0132, assembly GCF_001635845.1. NCBI lineage: Bacteria > Pseudomonadati > Pseudomonadota > Gammaproteobacteria > Oceanospirillales > Oleiphilaceae > Oleiphilus > Oleiphilus sp. HI0132. The sequence goes on from NZ_LWGJ01000302.1 coordinate 2,425, forward strand.
CACTCTGGCAATTATCCTCGTATCAGCATTTCTCGCGGCTCAAGTAACAAAAAACACCACGCCCTATTTCTTGGACCGCACCCACACAGAGCGCGTTAAAGAAGATCTGATGACAGATATTTTTGAGCGATCCAGAGAAACCATTGTTATTATTCTCGAGGCAAAATCTGGCGATATTTTTTCTGCAGAGTCACTGAGCTTATTAGAAACTATTCATAAGACTCTAGACTCCGTTGACTTGATAGAAATGATCAATCCTAAACTCAACACAGGCAAGTCACTCGATAAGGCCAGCTTAATCAGTCAATATAACCAAAGCCTGGCGGCGGCTAAAAACGAGCAAGAATCTAAGGAAATAGAAGCATTACTAGGCCAATACCTCTTCCCTATTCGCAATATCAAGTCACTACTAAATAGTGATGACATTTTCATGCTTGAAGATGAGATCACCATTGCCCCCAACTTCGAGCAAGAAAAGATCGCTCAATGGCAACAGAATCAAGGCAAAGAAATATTAGATAACCCTCTGTTTACGGATGCTTTGGTTAGCCCAGACGGCCGCGCAATGGCAATTAATCTTGAACTAAACATCGATACCGACGATAGCGCAAGCACTACTGCGATATTCAATAAGGTTCAAGGGTTGATAAAACCCATCGTTGAATCAAGTAATTTCGATCTCTACTTTTCTGGCTCACCAGTCGTAAATGTAGAAATTTCTAATGTTATGGAAAAGGATAATCAACGCTATTTCCCTTTAATCGTCCTATTAATAGCATTAACACTGGCCTATTTATTTCGCAGTGCCTGGGCCCCGTTCTTTGCGCTCAGCGTATCAATTATCAGTATCGTCATCACCTTTGGACTCATGACCTTGCTGGGCATATCCCTGAATATCGTGACCACGATGTTGCCGATATTCATTATCACCATTGGCGTAACAGATGCCATTCATGTTCTTTCCGAATCTAAATTAGACCAAAACAAAACAAGTAAGCAAGAAGCAACTATTGCTAAAGTCAGTAAACTTTTTCGCGCAATGTTGCTTACGTCGCTGACGACAGCTCTTGGTTTTTTCTCACTTTCATACACCGAAATTACTAATATAAAAGAATTCGGCATCATGGTTGGAATCAGCGCTATTGTCGCGTTTATTATTTCTGTAACGGTGCTGCCTACTTTAATGGCAAATATAAATTTTTCTTCAGGAACAACTCAGCGCCCCATTCGTTTCTTTGAGGCTTTAGAAAACATTGCTAAAAAGCAAACCATTTCTCGTTGCTTCGCACTGCTATTCCTTTTAGTCGTCTTCTCCTTAATCGGGCTTCCTAATTTCTACGTTGACCAACAAAACCTTCACTCCTTCAAAGCCCAGACTCAACTGAGGCAAGATGATGCCAGAATCAACGAGTTACTAGGTGGCACCGTACCAGTGAACGTATGGATAAGCTCAGATGAGCAAAATGGCATCCTTTCTCCTGAGGTATTACGAGTGATAGAAAAACTCGAAGCGCAAGCTAAGCGTCATGATGCAGTTGGCTACACAAGCTCAATATCTGGTTTTATCAAACAGCTACACAAAACCTTATCGCCCAATGATGACAAGATACAAAGCTCAGAGCTAAGTCCGGAGCTTATATCCCAATATTTATTTTTGTTAGAGGGCGGCCCCTCACGAGACCTTGAGTCTATTGCCAAAGTGGGCCCTTACAATGAAACTCGCGTGGTAATCATGTCCAAAACAGATGGCTCCAAGCAGTTACAGCAACTGTTAGACGATCTAGGCCCTATTGCTGAAACCTTACCTGAAGGGGTTTCGTTTAGATTCACCGGCTACGGGAGTATGAATGCTGCCGCCTCAAAAGAAATTATCCAAGGACAACTTTCCAGCATTATCATTTCGGTTGTCGGACTTTTATTGGTTTTGTGCACGATCTACCGCTCAATCCGTATTGGAATAATCGCTATCTTCCCACTAAGCATGTCATTACTGGTCATGTTCGGACTGATGGGTTTATTGCAGATTCCTTTAGATATCGGCTCTAGTCTGCTATGCGGCATTGCCTTCGGCATCGGCATCGATTACTCCATACATATCGTCGAAGCCTACTTACGAAACTTAAAAGCACTTCAATCTAGGGATGCCGCAGCTCAAGCAGCCCTGACAGATATCACCTTCCCAATATTAACCAGCGCTTTTACCATTGCATTAGGCTTCTCAATCCTCTTGTTGTCAGAGTTTCAGCCTATTTTCAACCTCGGACTTCTCATTAGTATTACCATGCTAGTGTCTGCGCTATGTACACTTTTTATCATGCCAAACCTTCTGAAATTAGCTAAGGTAGGAAAAGTAGTAGAGCAGGAAGAAGAGCTCGAACCTTCGATGCTTGCAGAGGGCTAACCAGCCCTACTCAAAAACCTTATATTTTTTGATATACCTGAGTGCAAAAGGCGTCTCGATTAGCATATATGTCAGTAAACTAAACCAGAACCAGTTAGTCTCTAGAATGATCAACGATAACTTGAGGTCTTGACCTTGATATAAGCTGCCAACCACCAAGAGAGATATCACCATAGCAGCCAAGTCGTTCGTAAATAGTTTGTTCAAATCTCGCCCCGCAAACCGAGGATAAACGAACAAATAAGTAAGCGTCACCAATAGGAAATTGATCAATAAAATAAGAGCTTCAGCTTGCATAATCATTCCGATTCAAACTTGTAAACAGCCATCATACCTCGAACTGATAACAAAGTGACTAATAACAAACGTTAGTTGTAATAACGACACAATCTAAAAGCGACACTCCAAACCGGCCAAACTCTACTACACTAATATCACTACCGACATAATAACTAAGTTAGCCTGCTTTTTTGAAATCAGATATCTAGATTTGAATTGGCTTATAAACGGTTAGGTATATGAAGCGTACAAGTGCCACAATTAAAGCATTAACCCTGCTTTTGTTAGTCAGTTTCCATTCACTCTCTAAGGCTGAAACTATCCAAATAGCCAGTGGAGAATATCCGCCGTGGACCTCACAATCACTGCCGGGTGGAGGCTACATTAATCGTCTAGTTAGCGAAGCGTTTAAGCTCCACAACATTGACGTCAAATTTGACTATCTCCCTTGGAAAAGAGCCCTAGAAGCGACTCGAATCGGTAATTATCACGCCACGTCTTTTTGGGGGGAAAGTGAAGAAAGAAGACAAGACTTTCTCCATAGCCAAACGATCGAGAATATCTATTTTGTCTTTTTCTACACTAAAAAACGCTTTAACGGCCCGTTCAAATGGCAAAGCCTTGATGAACTAGGCCGTTTAAAAATTGGCGCTACGCGGAGCTATACTTATAACGATGAATTTTGGCGTTTATACAAGCAAGACAGGTTAAGAGTGTCAATTAGCAATACAGATATAGATAACTTGCGAAAACTAATCAGCGGAACAATCGACTTATTTCCTATCTCTGACGTGGTCTAGCATTTTTGACCAACCCAGTTAAGATACTTTTTTCATTTCAATTGCCTGAGCTTCGTATTCATTCGGGCTCATGTAGCCCAAGTAAGAATGCAGCCGCCGACTGTTATAAAACATGGATATGTAATCCAAAATATCCTGCTGTGCCTCATAGCGAGTTTGGTAACTTCGCCATTGCACGCGCTCTTGCTTCAGGCTTCCAAAGAA
>NZ_LWGJ01000303.1:0-1058 GCF_001635845.1 Oleiphilus sp. HI0132
TAGATAAGTCTAGGTCACCACGAGAAACCGTCACAGCGATGTCAGACATGCCCACCGTAATCACAGCCTCCAATTCGCCCGCTTGGCTATCAATATCAAGCTTAACGGGAAGTGATAAGGCATATAGTTCAGATAATTTCACATTCCAATCAACTATTGAGGCAATGCCTTTATACTGAACCAAAGCACGACCATCCCAGATAGTCCCCTCAATGCCTTTTACCGAAACACCAACAGAGCGAAGAGAATTAGTTACAGAAGGATCAGCCTCTACAACTCCCTCCCAAATCACACGCGCTGGAGCCTTAGCCAGCACAAAAACGCTAAAGGCCAATAAGAAAACAAGAAGATACAGAATTGTTTTTTTCAACACGCGTAAAGACCAAGTCCTATTATCTGACCCACTTCAGTACAAGAGATACTGAAAACTACCGAGAACCTATCATGCTTATATACCTAAGCCGCCCGGTAGGGAGCCTACTGCTCTAAAAAGCGACCAATTACAGACTATTTAATAAGTACCCTCTATAAATAGGAAATAGCGCAATGATCAATCTATTTAAGCAACACACAATGAAACGCTTGATTAAGGAATATGAAAGAAAGCTGACCTACGCTTTCGAGGCTCAAAGAATGGGTGATATGAGAGAGTATGCCAAGCGAACCCAGGATGCTGATTTGGTATATCAGCAAATAAAGGATCGGCAGCAGTCTTAAACTTGTGAACGCATCAGTGAAAAGACCTTCAGGCGCCATGCTAGAAGGTCTGTTTAGTATTACTGGTGTAAAGGACATCCTTTAAACCTGCGTTCACGTGCCTGATAATCCTGAGCCTTGACCTCCCATCCTTGAAGGTTGCTGTCGATTATCGATTCTAGTAAATCAATATGGCTCCTATCTGAGTTTAACGCAGGGATATACTGATAACTTTGTCCGCCGGCTTCTAGAAAATAATCTCGATTTTCCACGGCAATTTCCTCAAGCGTTTCTAAACAGTCTGATGAAAAACCAGGGCAAAATACTTGAACAGATGAGACGCCTTTATCGGGGAGTGATTT
>NZ_LWGJ01000304.1:0-939 GCF_001635845.1 Oleiphilus sp. HI0132
TAGCAGGAGCATAAACTGGCGCCCCAACTGGCCCAGCATAATCAACACCATAATGTGGGCGCTTTGGTGTACCGTTGTAAATCCGTTGACTACCGTAGACACCAGTAATAGGCGCCCTCATAGGTGCCGTAAAGTCATCCAAAAAGTAAAGCAAGCTGGAATCAGTTTTACGAGCATTTTTAACCAGCGCCGTTTCGCGTTTTATACGGGCTAGTTTATCCTTACTGGGTGTCACGGTTTTTTGAGGAACACCTTTAATACTTTGAGTCGGATAAGTCCTTTGCTTCACATCAATAATTAGAGAATGACGTTCACCATTAGGAGCGCTGAATGTTAATTTGTGCTCCGGCGCAGCATCGCGACCAAAGCCAATAATAAAATCCCCTTCTCGCGTAAGCCGAATTTCGCGTTCATTCAGTTTTACGTCGTACGAAGGCTTAACATTACCTTTTAACAAACCGCCCTGTGCAAATACCCCCTCAAGCACCACGTCGTCGGTCATTAGCTTTTCTGAGAGCAAGTCATCCGCAAAGACATTAGCACAAGTCACTATAAGGAGTGTAAAACCTGTTCGCTTTAGTCGCTTAAGCGTTTTTCTCATGAGCACCCTTTTCTTCGCTATCTTTACTCTCTTCTTTCTCACGTAAGCTGGCCATCTTCTCGTGCACTTTGCCGAAGATGCTGCCATCCTCGTACATACCGTCTTTAAGCGTTCCCGTCTTTAAACCCGTTAGCAATTCCAATGCTTCATTAACATGCGTTACTGCATAGATATTAAAGCGCTTTTTCTTAACGGCATTAATCACCTTCTGGCTTAACATAAGATTGGCAATATTGCTTTTAGGGATAATAACCGCTTGCTTCTGATCACTGCCGATTAACTCACAAGCATCGAGAAAGCCTTCTATTTTCTCATTTGCGCCACCAATTGGCTGAACT
>NZ_LWGJ01000305.1:0-1017 GCF_001635845.1 Oleiphilus sp. HI0132
ACCTACCTAAACAATAGTAATGTAGAAATGGCCAATAGCCAGAACACAATATTTGATAAGAACAGATGGCAGCTAATCAATGATTATGCATGGACAAGTGATCTACACCCAAACGTAAGAATTCGTATCGCGCTTGCTAAAGCAGGAAGAACGCACCGAGTAGTATATTACTGGTATAAACATGGAGCGCAATTTGCAAATTCAATAGGATCAAGCAAGATAGCACAATTAAAAAAATCCTATCTTGATATCCATGAATCACAACTTGTTGCTCTCTCGAAAGAATGCAACCTGAAGTGTCAAAGTAACTTAACGCCAACTCAAGGTATGCTGGATACAATAATCCAGTTACACATACAATCAAATTCTGATATAAGTTCAAGCAGCGACATCGAGAGTTAACCTATGTGTGGAATAGCAGGTTTGTTTGGCCTCCCCCCGTTTGAAAAAGATCGCTATGCACTTGCCAAGCAAATGGCAGGACAATTACGCCATCGAGGCCCTGACGGACAAGCTTACTATCTAGATAGCCAAGCCTTATTGGTTCATACGCGTTTGAGCATCATCGATATTCAGGGTGGTGAGCAGCCTATTCATAATGAAGATAAATCAGTATGGGTTAGTTTTAACGGCGAGATATACAACTTCCCTGAACTGCGAGAAGTATTAATTGCTAAAGGCCACCAATTTTATACCCATACCGACACCGAAGTTATCGTTCACCTTTACGAAGAATATGGCCTGGATTTTGTTAACCACTTAAACGGCCAGTTCGCAATAGCACTTTGGGATAAAAAACAACAACGAGCCGTTCTAACTCGTGACCGGGTAGGTATATCTCCACTATTTTATAGCCAGCAAGCACAATCACTCGCTTTTGCATCAGAAGTTAAAGCCATACTGTGTACACTTCCTTCAGCACCAAAACTAAACCTAAACTCTTTAGACCAAATACTTAGCTATTGGGCACCTGTCTCTCCTAACACAGCATTTGAGAATGTCTACGAGGTTAAACCA
>NZ_LWGJ01000306.1:0-511 GCF_001635845.1 Oleiphilus sp. HI0132
AAAAAGTTAACGAAAAAGTAGCTCAGAAGCTATGTCCTACAGTTAGAATTGAAGGAGAGGATTTCGTCCTCGTTACCAACCAAATGACAACTGTGCCTAAAACGCTTCTGAAATCCGAAGTAGACTCTCTAGAACATTATCGCTACCAAATCATTGATGCGATAGATATGTTGATTACTGGCATTTAACGCCAGCCGTAACCGGCGCATTTGTAGTGAGCAGCGCGAACGAAAAATGCCTCCGAGTTTACGGCATTGTTAGGTTTCGAATGCAATCTCTGCCTCCATAAACGTTACGGTACTTCCGTACAGTATGACTCGGTCGGCTTTGACTTCGCATGTAAGGCTGCCACCACGCTTAGAGACTTGCTTGGCGCTTAAAGTGCTTTTCCCAAGTTTACCAGCCCAGTACGGCGCAAGTTTGCAATGCGCTGCACCAGTAACGGGATCTTCGGGGATGCCAATTTTAGGAGCAAAGAATCTACTGACAAAATCCACATCGGAGCCCGGTG
>NZ_LWGJ01000307.1:0-496 GCF_001635845.1 Oleiphilus sp. HI0132
GCAAACGCTTCCATAAGCCCCCTTTGCGGGCCATGTCACGAAACATATCGCGGTACTCATGGCACCAATTGACGATCAAGTTATTGCTATAAACCGGGCGCGTAATGCCGTATTCCACTGGCAGCGTTTCTCGCTCTTCGACGAAAGTTCCAAACAGGCGATCGTAAATAATGAACACGCCGCCGTAGTTTCTATCGATGTATTCTGGATTGCGCGCATGATGCACACGGTGGTGGCTAGGCGTATTGAAAATAAACTCGATTACCGGATGCAACTTGCCCACCAATGTCGTGTGAATGAAGAACTGATAGACCAACGACAACGCATAACAAATGCCAATCCACACCGGATTAAAGCCCACCCATGCCAGCGGCAAATAAAACAGCCAGCCGCCGTTAAAAATATTGGTGGCGTTTTGGCGCATCGCCGTAGAGAAGTTCATTCGCTCAGACGAGTGATGCGTCACATGGGCAGCCCAAAACCAACGTACGCGGTG
>NZ_LWGJ01000308.1:0-942 GCF_001635845.1 Oleiphilus sp. HI0132
AACCGCTTTAAGAATTGTCATATCTGACAAGCCAGAAGTCGCGTGTGCATGTAATTGAACTTCTAGATCAGTCTGAGCTTTCAAACGCCCAACCAACTCAGAAGCAGCATAAGGCGTTAATGTACCGGCCATATCTTTAATAGCGATAGAATCTGCACCCAAGTCTTCAATCTGCTTCGCTAAGCTAACCCAGCTTTCCAAAGTATGTACAGGACTTGTTGTATAGGAAAGCGTTGCCTGAGCATGACCGCCGTTTGCTTTAACAGCTTTAAGCGCACGATCCAGGTTGCGAGGGTCGTTCATCGCGTCAAAAACACGGAATACCTCAACACCATTTTTTACAGCACGCTCTACGAACTTATCAACAACGTCATCAGCATAATGTCTATAACCTAACAGATTTTGACCTCGCAACAACATTTGCTGCGGAGTATTAGGCATGACTTTCTTCAATTCTCTGATACGATCCCATGGATCTTCACCAATAAATCGAATACAGGAGTCAAATGTAGCGCCACCCCAAGATTCAAGTGACCAATAGCCTACCTGATCTAGCTTTTCAGCAATTGGCAGCATATCGTCAATTCGCATACGCGTTGCTAATAAAGATTGATGTGCATCACGAAGTACGACATCAGTGATTCCGAGTTTTTTGTTCGAATCCGTCATTTTCTATCAAGCCTTCTGTTAAAGGTTCAAATTTTATTCACGCTCACTTCTTGTGGTCTGAGCGATATTTGTCTACTGCAGCAGAGAGTACTGCTAACAGTTGCGCATCATTAGATGCTTGAGTTACTGGCGATGCAGCTGGAGCTTTAGGCTCAGGTGCTGGCGCATATTTCAAAATCATTTTTGACATGAACGATGTAGCAAAAACTAAGATCGTCAAAAATACAAAAACGAATCCCATACCCACCAACATCAAGTTTATTGCTTCAGACA
>NZ_LWGJ01000309.1:0-754 GCF_001635845.1 Oleiphilus sp. HI0132
CATTATTATTGGCGGGGGTGCCTCAGGTTTAATGTGCGCACTAACAGCCGGTCAACTTGGCAAGCGCGTTTTGGTTCTCGACAGCAGCAATAAAGTCGGCAAGAAAATATTGATGTCTGGCGGCGGCCGCTGCAACTTTACCAACTACTATGTAGAGCCCAGCAACTATCTTTGCAGCAACCCTCACTTTGTAAAATCTGCCCTTGCGCGCTACACCCAATGGGACTTCATCGGCCTGGTCGATAAACATGGCATCTCTTATCATGAACGCTCTCATGGCGAGCTGTTCTGCGATAATTCAGCAAAAGATATTCTGAAGATGCTACTCGATGAGTGCAGCGACGCCGGTGTCGAGATCAAAACCAAATGCCAGGTGGAGTTTATCGAAACCCTAGACGAAAGTGATGAGCAGCGCTATATACTTCGCTCTAACGCCGGTGTTTTCACGTGCCGTTCCTTGGTGATCGCAACCGGTGGCCTATCCATTCCTACACTAGGTTCAAGCGGCTTTGGCTACGATATTGCCGAACAATTTAACCTGCCTCTCAAAGAACGTTCAGCGGGATTAGTCCCTTTCATTTTCACCGATCAAACCAAAGCGCTTACTGAACGCTTATCAGGGTTAGCGGTTGACGTGACAATGGAAACCAACGGCACCACATTTCGAGAGAACATGCTGTTCACTCATCGCGGCATTAGCGGCCCTGTTGCCCTACAATGCTCCAACTATTGGAAGCAAGGCGACCTTATTCAT
>NZ_LWGJ01000310.1:0-1347 GCF_001635845.1 Oleiphilus sp. HI0132
CTGGAAAACTGGTTCAAGCCAGATGTTAGAAAGTGCTCAATTACGAAAAGGCAGCCGCCCTTTCCACGTGGGTATCATTATGGTTTTGATGGGGCACTTTGTGGGCCTATTAACGCCACATGTGGTATGGGAAACACTTGGCGTAAGCGATAGTTTCAAGCAAATGGTCGCAATGGGCATGGGTGGCTTCTTTGGCCTGGTGTGCTTATATGGCTTGGTGATTCTTGTTAAGCGTCGTTTAGGTAATGAGCGAGTGCGAGCGACTAGCTCAAGAATGGATATCCTTATCCTACTCTTGTTGTTGGTTCAGCTACTACTAGGCTTGATCTCGATCTTCGTATCGATGGGTCACCTGGATGGTGTTGAAATGGTTAAGCTAATGAGCTGGGCGCAAAATATGGTCTTGTTTAACGGCGTTGAAGCTTCAGCAGCGATTGCTGATGTTCACCCAATCTTTAAGCTACACGTAGCCTTGGGTATGACTTTGTTCTTGGTCTTCCCATTCAGCCGTTTAGTTCATGTTTGGAGTGTGCCAGTTAAGTACTTCTCTCGTAACTATCAGGTTGTACGTAGTAAGGCTTAATAGCCATCTTATCCCCGCAAAGCGCGGGGATATTTTCAAAGGGGTCAGACTCGATTGAAACCTTAGTTTCAATCGAGTCTGACCCCTTTGAAAATATAGACTAAGTTGGAGTTAGATATGATCCGAGTGAATCAAACAGAATTTGATGAAACAGCCATCGTCAAAGAAATGCAGTACCACGTGGCCCAAACGCACACGGAATCGAAAAATAAGGCTTGTGAGTCTCTGATTATCAGTGAGCTTCTTAAGCAGCGTGCTGAAGCTTTAAATCTAGCAGGTGGTGCAAAGAGCCAAGAAGCCCAGAGTACTGAAGATGCGTTTCTTGAAGCTTTGTTAGATACCGAAGTCGAAGTACCTTCGGCCAGTGAAGATGATTGCCGTCAGTATTTTGAAGCAAATCCTAAAAAATTCATGACCAGCCCCTTGGTCGAGGCGCGTCATATCTTGCTTGATGCATCACCCGATGATGCCAATGCTCGTTCCGAAGCAACGGAACTGGCAGAGCAACTGATTAAACGCTTACAAGAAAATATTGGGCAGTTTGAAGAGCTGGCCAAGATGCATTCCAAATGCCCTTCAAAAGAGACGGGTGGTCACCTTGGGCAGCTTGGTAAAGGCCAAACTGTGCCAGAATTCGAACGTCAGTTATTCAATTGTCCTGAAGGTTTAGCCAGTGCGCCAATCGAAAGCCGTTATGGTGTGCATGTTGTTTTCATTAACCACAAAGAAGAAGGTAAAGCTTTACCTTATGAGATGGTTAAAGA
>NZ_LWGJ01000311.1:0-798 GCF_001635845.1 Oleiphilus sp. HI0132
AAACGCCTTGTACCGTTGGCTATGAAGTATCGGGTGTCATTGATGCTATCGGCACAGGCGTAGATGAATCCTGGCTAGGCAAGGAAGTTATCGCCTTAACACGCTTTGGCGGCCAAGCTGAGCAAGTCACAGTGCCCCTACAACAAGTATTTGATAAACCAGAAACGCTCTCCTTCGAAGCCGCAGCAGCAATCCCCGTAAACTACCTTACCGCCTACCAATTACTCGTCGCGATGGGAGGCTTACAAGCTCATGAGAGCGTTCTCATTCACAATGTGGGAGGTGGTGTCGGTCTTGCTGCACTGGAAATCGCCAAGCATATTGGCGCTACAATTTATGGTACTGCTAGCTCAAGGAAGCACAAGTTCTTAAAAGAAAAGGGCTTGGATCACGCAATAGATTACCGTACCCAGGATTGGAAGAAAGAACTTCTCGCCCTCACCAATAGCCGCGGTGTCGACTTGATCACAGACCCTATTGGCGGCGATAACCTGAAAAAAAGTTACAGTGCCTTAGCTAACACCGGCCGACTAGGCATGTTTGGTATTTCCTCTGTGTCCGACTCGGGAATCAAAGGCAAGTTGAATATGCTTAAGATGATTGTGCAAACACCTTTTTATCACCCTTTTGGTTTAATGGATCAGAACAAAGGCGTATATGGTGTCAATATGGGGCATTTATGGCATGAACATAAGAAGATTGATATCTGGATGAAAGAGATACTAAAAGGCTATGCTGAAGGCTGGATCAAGCCTCATGTCGATAGCACGTTTTCCTTCAAGGATGCAGCCAAAGCGC
>NZ_LWGJ01000312.1:0-617 GCF_001635845.1 Oleiphilus sp. HI0132
CCGATATCGTTGAAAAAGAAATGTATACCTTTGAAGATAGAAACGGTGACAGTTTAACCCTGCGCCCTGAAGGAACTGCATGCTGCGTTCGAGCAGCCGAGCAGCATGGTCTATTGTTCAACCAGACTCAGCGCTTGTGGTATACAGGGCCGATGTTCAGACATGAGCGTCCACAAAAAGGAAGATATCGCCAATTCCATCAGGTCGGTGTTGAGTGTTTTGGTTTTAAAGGGCCTGATATTGATGCTGAGTTGATCATGATGACTGCTCGCTTGTGGAAGCAGCTTGGTTTATCTGAACATGTGGTGTTAGAGATAAACTCTTTAGGCTTGCCTGAAGAGCGCAAGTCCTTTAAAGATGCATTAGTTGCTTATCTTGAAGGTTATGCTGATCAGCTTGACGAAGATAGTCTGCGTAGGATGAAAACAAACCCTCTAAGAATCCTGGATAGCAAAAATACTAAGACCCAAGAGATTCTCGCGAATGCGCCAAGTCTGTTCGATTTCTATGGAGACGAGTCTAAGAATGACTTTAACGAGCTATTGTCGCTGCTGGATCATGCAGATATCAAGTATCGTGTTAATCATGGCTTAGTACGAGGTTTGGATTATTATTCG
>NZ_LWGJ01000313.1:0-10207 GCF_001635845.1 Oleiphilus sp. HI0132
CAGCGTTCATACTAAGAACAGCGCTACAGCAGTACTAAAAAAGGGTCGCAAATATGCGGCCCTTTTTATTATTAATGGAATCAAAACTTTGAAGCTCGGTAAACGCCTAAAAAAACTCAATGAGATGTGCCTAAATAACTACGAGCACATCTGGGATTGCTGCTGCGACCACGGTTTATTGGGAATCAACCTGCTTGATCGGCAAGCCGCACCCACAATTCACTTTGTTGATATTGTTCCAGAGCTCATTGAAGCCTTGAACCTGAAGTTAGTTGAGCTCTTTCCGGCGACTCCTAACAACCAAACATCTTGGAAGACCTATTGCAGCGATGCCTCCCAGTTACCTTTAGACAAACATCAAGGCAAACATTTGGTCATTATTGCTGGTATAGGTGGTGACGAAACGATGAGCCTGATCAACCAGCTTCATCAGAAGTTTCAAAACCTTGATATCGATTATCTGCTCTGCCCTGTTTATCACCAATATGCACTTAGGCAGCACCTCATTAAGCTCGATTTTTCTCTGCTTGACGAACAACTGGTGAAAGAACGAAAGCAGTTTTATGAAATACTGCATGTTTCTTCGTGTAGTGGTTTAAAGAAGGAAATATCTCCGGCGGGTAGAAAAATTTGGCAGGGTGAAACGGAAGTTCAAGCTGAGATTGCCCATGAGTATCTGGCGCGCGTTCTATCTCACTACAAAAAATCCCGAATTAATCACGGAGATAAAGTCGATGAGGTCATACGCGCCTATGAGCTTTGCGCTGAACATATACAAGCATAAAGAAGTTGTGGGCAGAAGGTTCCACCCCTCACTTACTCAACCCAACAAGAAACATTGTACTGATTCACCAGCGAGCCGAGGAAAGCACTGCCTACAAAACGATTGCTGTTTTCAATCGAGTCTGACCCCATTGAAACGCTTTTACCTAAAGCTCTTAAGGTAAACCTCTGACATCTTCCAATCTTCATCAGGGTCGATTGTATAGCTGAAGGGGCGTGGCGTGGTATCCGCTTCGATAATACTCTTTATTAATTCGTCAGCTTGAACCGGGTTGTAGACTCTAAAAAGTAACTCTCGCGTCTTATTCCAGGTAATTCTCGCTAAAGGCACAGCATTCCCGCCGGCTCGAAGGTCAACGTCCAATTGCTGGCAAAAAGGCTCAATTTCTTTTGCTTCCTCTGGAAGTGTCAAGCCTTGTTCATCTTCGGTGTCTAATTTAAGAATCAGTGATAACTGCCAAGCATAGAGTTTACGCGGCTCGTCCTCAAAAGTGGCCAGTGTCGTGTTCACCGCAGCATAGACTTTTGCACCCATATCTTCACGGTGGATGACTTGGTAACTCGGCTCAGGAATAACAAACTTACTACTCACGTGTTTTCTCTCTTTGGTTCGATAATGGTCTCAGACTCAATTTCTATGAGCAACATTAACGACTCATGCCCGAGCTTGCAAGAGTCTTTCAATCACGCTAAAGCTACAAACGCTGTATGACTATAGAAACCAGCTTCTCTATACCTGAAGCTGCCTGACTAATCCGGCTCGCCAGCATATAGGCAGGAGTGGACACAGTATTATTGGCCTCATCAATAACGCAATCATCAACGGCGCAGGTTTGATGCTCTCCACCCATAGCAGTGATTGCCTCAGAGGTATCGGCATCATTTCCGATTGTACACTTCACTCCGTGGCCAATCAGCTTCGGCGCCAATGCCGGCGCAATACACACAAGCCCAATTACTTTTTGTTGACGGTGAAAGGCCTGAGCAAACTCAGCGACTTGCGAATTAACCTCCATATCGGTACCCGCTACCGCAAAGTTGGATAGATTTTTAGCCGCGCCAAAGCCTCCGGGGAAAATAAGCCCTGCATAATCTTCAGGTTTAGCCTCTGACAGGTCGATGATATCTCCGCGAGCCAGGCGTGCAGACTCAACGAGTACATTCCGAGTCTCATTCATCTCTTTACCCGTCATGTGATTAAGCACATGCATCTGATCAATATTCGGAGCCATACACTGATACGCAACCCCTGCTCGATCAAGTGCCAACAATGTCAGTGTTGCTTCATATATTTCAGAGCCATCGAATACACCACAGCCAGACAACACCACCGCAACTTTTTTATCGCTCATAAACCTTTCCTTCAGTTAGTCAATTGCCAGACAAAACTTTCATCGTTATTTCGAGTCTAGCAAGTCCATTCGAGTACAACAAAACATCGTCTTGATCTATATCAATTTATTGTTAGAAGAACCGCATATCGCCTGATAGGGCTTTAGCGAAGTAGCGGGTTGCTTAGATCGTTATTTACTATGCTCCGTTTAGTTCATATTATGTTCGCCAATTCGCTTCTCTTTAGACTAAGGAACACGGCCAGATGCAAAAGAATTTATGGCACGAGATTGAAAAACACCCGGAAATCAGAGTTGGTCAGTATATTGTGCCAAACTTTGTTTCAAACTCTATCGCGATCAAAACAAGTGATTCAGACATCGTGATTATCAGCCCTGGTAAATCTTTGATCGATGCCTTTCCCAAAGAATGGCTAAATGAAGAGCTCTGCATGCACCTGGTGATGCCAAACAGTTTTCACTATATGGGCGTTCAAGCCTGGCGAGATGCTTTTCCGAAACATCGCTTGTATGCAAGTAAAGGGGCGATCAAGCGTTTAGTTAAACAAGGGGTAGCTAGTTCAGAAAGCGATATCACTGCACTGGAAAGTGAGTTACCGCCACTGCCATTTAATTACTCTGTACTGATTCCACCAGGTCACCGGGGTCATGATGCCTGGTTTAAAAAGCACGATAAAGACTCGCAAACCAGCTTATGGATTACTTGTGATAGCTTTTTGAACTATGAACGCATGTCTAACCAGCCGATTGCAAAAGTCATGCAGAAAGTGCTTGGCGCTGCACCGGGTTTAAAAATGAGTCAAGTGATCAAGTGGTTTCTTCTTGACGATAAGGCCACGTTTAAACAGTGGGCATTGAAGCAAATAGACAATGACCAACCAGCAGTCTTAATTCCAAGTCATGGAGAAGTGTTAGCCTCAGCAGAACTACCAATGAAACTTATTTCCCTGTTAAATAAGCGCTTATAACCGGCCTTTAGATAGTCACTGAGCCGCTATCATTTCAGCTAGTACTTGCAATAGAGTTTTTTAATTTCCTGCTGAAATTCGCGCTCTTCTCTTGGCAGATAAAGCTTATACTTGCGCTGAATAATCTCTCGGCGCACGATATAGTCACACCAATAAGCTTTGTTCTCGGGCATCCACTGGGTCGGCGACTTCCCTGCGCGGGCTTTTTTGCTCATGGAAGCTACCGGCACGATGTTATCTGAATCGCTCACCAGCTCCATACGTTGAGCATGAGACCAGTACGCACCACCGTAACGGTGGGCTTCTCTATAGCTCACCAACTGATCTAGTGCGATATCACCTAACTCAGTAATAACTTCGGTGGTATAGGGGTCAAGCCATTCGCCTTCGACAACGAAAACACAGTCACCTTTTTTGGCATAGCGAATATCGACTGTACTCGCTGTTGCCAGCGCTTGTGTATAAGCTTTTTGGCAACTTCGTGTTCTAGGTTGCCAATCTCTTGGGGAAAAAGGCCGGTCTTTCGCAGCAGCTGCCTCGGTTCCTTTATGAATTGTAAAGCAAGGCTCCGCATAACACTTATACTCACCTTTCTCATAATAGCCACCAATAAAGTCCAGCCCTTCGGGAGGCTCGGCACCAACCAACGAGGATGCACAAGCCAACACGCAATATATAACAAGACGAAGACTCTTCCTGCATTCGCGCATACAGCGACCCTTGATACTCGAAACAGCCCTACTCATCCATACCTCTTGCGTATTCTATCCATATTACATCACTCGCCAGGAGATTCTCTTACTCCAAGTCTATAGCGCGGAACCTTAAACCTTCCTCTGTAATTTGTTAAGTGCTTTAAGTCATAGTTGTGAAACGGATATAAAGTCTCTTTCGTCGTTAAGCAAAGAATTCGACCTGATTCACTGCATAGCTTTCAATGCTGCGATACAATAGCGCCTATATTTTTTACACCGAAGCAAATACGGACTGCTTTTCACAATGTTCCCTAGATTTTTCATTATATCGCTACTTTCTCTTTTCTGCGTCAGCGCTCATTCAGCAAAACTCGAGCAGAAAACTGTTTGCACATGGGACCCAGTTGGCCAGAACGGCCCAGTCATTGCATTCTTCTCAGACCTTACCCCGATTGCCCAAACCTGGGGGCTCGACCTGTCATTTATTGCTTATGAAGATGAAAATCTTGTGGCTTCAGATCTTAAGGAAGGTAAGTGTGATATCGGCATCGTTACTGCAATTCTGTCACGAGACTTTGTACAATTTGCCGGCACTCTCGATGCCATTGGCGGCATTACCTCGGAACGAAAACTTCATAAAACTCTGGCAGCCATTACCTCCCCAAAAGCCGTTGAATTAATGTCGGACGGTGACTATGAAGTCGTCGCTTCACTACCCGTTGGCTCCATGTTCGCTTTCGTAAACGACAAGAAAATTAAAGGAATCAATGACTTTAAGGGTAAAACTCTTGCGGTGCTAAATGGCGACATCCAAACGCGCATGTTTGCAGAACTCTCGGGGGCGGTTCCTATCAAGGTGACACTTTCAAATTTCTCTGAGCATTTTAACAATGGAGGACTGGATATCGTCCTCATGCCCGCGCTAGCCTATAACACCTTCGAACTATATAAAGGTCTTGGCGAGCGAGGGGGAATTCTTGATATACGCTTGTTTTACGGCATGCTCCAGGCTATCTCTATCAAGTCTGAGTTTAGCGAAGACTTCGGTACTAAAATGCGCCACTATATTGTTAACCGGATGAATAATATTTCCACCCTTATTAACAATGCCGAAAAACAGATCCCCAAAAAATATTGGATCAGAACCGACCAGTCGACCAAAGATGAGTTAGAGGATTTCTACAAGAATATTCGTTTAACGCTTAAGGTTACAGATCGCTTTGATGCCCGCGCTTTATCCTTATTATGGAAAATACGCTGCCATACCTCTCCTCATCGAGAAGAGTGCATCATGCCTAAGTAATCGACTCGCCTTACGATAGCACTAGTCACACATTCTGAGAGGGATCGTTGCTAACGAAGACTCGCCCCCCTTCCAGCGGTAGATTTGCATCGATGGCGAGTCGCACTGTCGACATGATATTCCGCAAATATCATTCGCCAGACAATGCTCTACCCGCCCTTTTCTAAGCCAAATATCCAGCATCCCTCTAACGGCCTCGACACTGCTGTCAAAGTGCAAAGCGATATCTTCCAGACTCGCCTGCTGACACTGCTGCAAATACGCTTTTATATCAGACAAAATCATAATAAAGCACCCTCAGGCTGAAGCTTGGACGCGATAGCTTCATCCTCATCGCCCTGTCTTCTTAAAACCACTATGACCAGAGCAAACAAGGCTGAAATAACGGCTAAGTGTGCGGCAGAACTTATAGGATGCTGAGTAAAGGTCGCAAGTTGATAAAACGCGGTGGCATTAAAGTAGGCGACACCTGTTGTCCACAATGCAACAAAGCCCGCCCAGGAACGCCCGGTTTCGCGGACAATTGCACCAATCGTCGCCACACAAGGAAAGTAAAGCAAAATAAATAGCAGATAAGAGAAAGCGCCTGCTTGGCCATTAAAACGTTCGACCATTTCGCCAAAGGTTCCACGGCTCACTTCCTGTGCTTCAGCGGCGGCATCGATATTGCTGATATCGCCCACATCTAAGCCTAAGGGATCAAACAGCATATCCCCTATAGCAGAAAAGTTTTCCGGTACTGTTGCCAATGCTTCACTCAGGCTAGCTCCCAGATCAAAGCCCTGCTCTTGCGCTTCACCTTCGCTCGCTAATTGCCCATATAGTGAATCCAAGGTGCCCACAACGGCTTCTTTAGCTAAGACCCCGGTAAAGATGCCAACCGTAGCAGGCCAATTTTCTTCACTAATGCCCATAGGAGAGAACATCGGCGTAAGCGTTTTGCTCACTTCGCTTAAGACCGAGTCTTCAGAATCTTCATTCCCGAAAGAGCCGTCCGTGCCAATCGAGTTGAGCACATTTAGCGCCAGCACCATCAGAACAATCACCTTCCCGGCATCGCGGATGAAAAGCTTTACTCTATCCCAGGTTCTTAATAATACGGCTTTTAAGGTGGGCAAGTGATAAGGAGGCAGCTCCATCATAAAACCGCTGCTTTCGCCCTGAAGAAGGGTTTTACGCATAATTAAACCCGTTAGAACAGCAACAGCAATACCTGCCAAATAAAGAATAAACACTAGATTTTGACCATTGTCAGGAAAGAAGGCCGCCGCAAACAATACGTATACAGGTAGACGCGCACCACATGACATAAAAGGATTCATCAAAATAGTAAGCTTTCTTTCTCGCTGGTTTTCCAGGGTTCGCGTCGCCATGACAGCGGGAACATTACAACCAAAACCAACGATCATCGGTACAAAGGCTTTACCTGGCAGACCAATCTTACGCATAGCTCTATCCATCACAAAGGCTGCGCGTGCCATATAGCCGCTATCCTCAAGTGCGGATAAAAACAAATACAAGCAAACAATAATAGGAATAAAGGTAGAGACAACCTGAATGCCCCCTCCAATACCATCTGCCAAAAACACCTTGCTCCATTCAGGCAAGCCAAGCAGCCCCATCAGATGCGCAGTGCCATCAACAAAAATTGCACCCACGCCCATATCGAAGAGGTCAATAAAGGCACCGCCAACGTTGATCGTAAAGGTAAACATCGCATACATAACCAGTAAGAATATACCGATTCCCAAGCGCTTCCCGAGTACAATATGGTCTATCTTATCAGATAGATTCTTGCCCACGACACCAGCTTCCTTTATTACCTCTTGCGATAAGCAATGTGCATGATTAAAGCGCCCATCAGCAATATGTATGTCGACGTCTTCCCCGGTTCTTTCTTCAATCTTGCTCTGCCAATGGGAAACCCTTGATAGCAGCTCTTTTTGACCAGCCGATTCAATTGCGCCCAATACAGCGCTATCATTTTCCAAAAGCTTAGTCGCGACCCAGCGTTGTTCGTTTGCTTTAACAGTAGCTGGTAGATAGCCGGAAACGGATAGGATTGCCTGCTCAACCAAGTCTTCATGTACCAGCTCGATTGAGTTCTGCTCGCTGGAACTTAACTCGTACTTGATCGCGCTAGCCAAACCTTTCAAGCCTTCCCCTGTCACAGCGACGATAGGCACCACCGGGCAACATAAGGCTTCGCTTAAGCGTTCAACATCGAGACTAATGCCACGCTTGCGGGCAACGTCCATCATATTCAGCGCCACGACCACTGGAACGCCCATTTCTCGTAATTGCACAGTGAAATAGAGGTTACGCTCAAGATTCGAGGCATCAACCACATTAACGATCAGGTCAGCGTCGGCAGAGAGAAGATAGTCCCGGGTAACTTTTTCATCCAGAGACGATGCATCCAGCGAGTAAATACCTGGCAAGTCGACAACGTTTGCCTCGTCTCCTAGCAACTTTGTTCGCCCTGCTTTGCGCTCAACCGTTACGCCAGGCCAATTACCTGTGGTTTGTCTAATTCCTGTAAATTGATTAAAAAGGGCTGACTTACCACAATTAGGGTTGCCACCCAGAGCGATGGTTAACATAGGCTTAGGCCTCTGAAGCTGCTAGCAAGGAGAAACTTTAAGATGACGGGCAATACTATCGCCCAAGGCGATTCTCGTTCCACGATTTGCGAGAACCAAACCGTGTCGGCGACGTTGGAGCAAGCAGACCTCACCACCCACACGCAAACCAAGCCCTATCATTTTTCTGGCAAGGCTTTTACCGCCACTGATCTGTGTAATGGTTGCGTTCTGACCTTCTGATAATCGATCCATACTTAAGCTTTGCGTCATCAAGATTCACCTCACAAACAATAATAGGAATGATTCGTATCTAAAGGCTATCAATAGAACTTAATGAATACCATTGAAGCTTAATAGGAATCAATCTCGTTTGACTTAGATCAATTATTGGCAAGCTTAGGCTGATAAGAGTAGGTAATGACTTACCTCCTATTGGTTATAAAAGAGAGAGCGAAAATTTTCTCAACCCTTTTCCCAATTGAGGTTAGAATAGAAGCTCTAAACCAAAACCGAAGCACTCTATGAGAACCGTCAAAGATTTCCACTTCGTTAAACGCTTACTCAAAACGCTTTATATCAAAGATGTCGTAATAGCGAAGTCCTCTGAAGACCTTGATACGATTCTGGCTCAGGAGCCGCGTTTAATTATCGCGCTAAATCATGGGCCGATGATGGGTGCGCTGGCAGGTTTGGTTGGCCTGGCAGATTCCATGCAAAAGCATGGTGGAGAGAAGCGTTCGCCCTTCGGTATCACCTGGCGAAAGTTTTACGAGCTGCCCATCGCGAAACAATTACTTAGCTTTCTCACGCAGATTAACCACGGAGTAGGTTTTGATGAAGCCTGTGTATTATTACAAGAAGAAGGCTTTACTGATTGCGTTATTATGCCCGAGGGCGAGCTGTGTAATTTTGGCGACGGCGTTGCGGTGCTTCCTTTTCTCAGCCCTCGCTTTATTGAGCTGGCACTCGTTAACCAGTGCCCGGTTTTAATCGCCGTCCATCACGGCTCTGATCGCTGGGCCATGCCAATTAAGTTAGACCGACGCTTAGAGCCTCTATTCAAGTGGCTTCCTCAACATATGCACGAGACGATTAAGCATTCAAGAACACTTAGTATTCCCAAGCCGGTCAAAAAGAAGATTCCCAAGCTGTATATGAGCTTTGCACGGTACCAGCCAAGCCTAAGCTTGAAAACACTGAGCGACAATAAGGAGCAGCGCAATCAGCAACTCCATAAAGAAGCCGAGATTGTTAGAGACAAAATGAAGAAAATGATCTCCCTGATCATCACAGAACGCCGACTGAATGACTTGGTTCATTAAGCCTCTTACATGAGTGATTCGATACAAGGCTTCCTTGTCACACGGCAATGGCGAGATACACCACAAGGCGTGCTGCTCAAGTATTGGTTTTATTAATGCAAAACAAAGTCAAACCATATTTGAATATAAATTCACCATTTCTGTATTGTTAAGTATACGCAAATAATAGTTTCAAAAGATAAAACTGCTTAGAAACACCTCACCTTAACGGTTCACGGAACGACAAATAGGTAAAGTATGTGGTTTGGGTTTTAGTCACTGGAATACATATACCGAGCCTTCCTTTCTCGTACAATTTTGATCAGATTTGCATCACGAATAGCAGCATACCCGTGAACGTTAAGCACTGATAAAAAAATACTATAAAGGCTCTCTGGATTAATTTTCTTGCTGA
Organism: Oleiphilus sp. HI0132; assembly: GCF_001635845.1. Classification (NCBI taxonomy): domain Bacteria; kingdom Pseudomonadati; phylum Pseudomonadota; class Gammaproteobacteria; order Oceanospirillales; family Oleiphilaceae; genus Oleiphilus; species Oleiphilus sp. HI0132. The sequence continues at coordinate 9,403 of NZ_LWGJ01000313.1, forward strand.
GCAACATCGAAACTTTTGTTTGACTTCTAACTCGCGGACTAAAAATAATGGTATAGCCAGTTTGCGCGGACACTTCTCTACTCAACTGATATATATCCAGCGTTGAATATTTTGGCGCAGACGCACAAAATGTTGAACCCAGCAGCATTGCTACAACTAACAGGAAGCTATTTGCTCTAAGGCTCAGAATACCGGCTGTCATAGATCTTCTAGTGTATTTTTTATCATTTCCTCAAACGAAGGGTGCGTACGCAACGCTTTTAAAGCGTCATCCTTAGTAGCCTCATCTCGATAGCTATCACTTTTAGCAATTGCGTTAGATAAATAGGAAAGCGCCTCCTCATATTGCTGCAGTGCCGTATAAGCACAGGCAAGCTGATAAAATGCATGTCCATTGTCAGGATCAAGCTCTAAAGCTTGCTGGCATAGGTTTGCGGCCCATTGTGGCTCATTGATTTCTAATACCGCATCCGCCTTGTAGGTCAAAGCTTCACAGTCATCGGGCTTGATCTTCAAAATGTCATCATAACTTGAGATTCGATTGCTGGGGCTTGTATCTTGTCCCGCCCTGAGCCAAAGAGATTGAACCTCTTGCGTAAGCGCCAGCGCTTTTCGGTTATCATCAATGTCTGAACTTTTCTGGCTGAGCTGATCCTCAAAGCTTTGTAAACGATGCTCATACTCGAGAACTAGTTTAGAAATTTGCTCATCTGCGATCGATTGAACCTAAACTCAACACCCAAAGCAACTCGCGTTTTCTAAAAAGGACATTACTCGCATTGCCCTAGACATAGGATTCAATAAT
>NZ_LWGJ01000314.1:0-1704 GCF_001635845.1 Oleiphilus sp. HI0132
CTTGATCTAACGCGGCGTGAGCTGCAGTCAAAGTTGAAAGAAAAATCCCACCCTTGGGAAGTCGCCAAAAGCTTTGATGGTGCTTGCCCGCTCAGTGAATTTGTTCCGTTAGGGAACTGTACAGCCTTAAACCAGCTTGAGTTTACCTTGAGTATCAATGGAGAGTTGCGACAGCATGGTAAGAGTAGCGATATGTTGAACCCGATCGCGCCACTTATTGCGCATATGAGTACCTTTTTCACGCTCAACCCAGGTGACGTTGTTCTTACCGGAACGCCGAAGGGGGTGGGGCAGCTACACAAAGGGGATCAGTTGTCGCTAAAGTTTGGCAAGAATTTAGCTTTTGATACTAAGGCAATCTAAATTTAGCTGCTGACTTCGGTGTCTCCCATTCCCCCAGCTGCCGATTCTCTATATAATTGCGGGCTTTTTCGATATTAGGAATTAGCCCGCGTGCCTCAGACTCAAACCCGTTCTTCTGAACTTGCTAGCAGTGCATCAAGTAGTGAGTCAAATTTGCAGACGATAGCTGATTTTATTCGTTACACTTTTTCGAGTTTGAATCGTGAACAGGTTTATTGTGGCCATGGTACTGACAACAACTGGGATGAGGCAGTCAGCCTGGTTCTTCAGTTATTAGATCTGCCTTGGGATTTTTCGACTGAACTATGGTCTTGTCGTCTGGCAGACGAAGAGAAGGCGCTTATCTTAGATGCGATTAAGCGCAGAACAAAAGGCCGAGAGCCACTGGCTTATATCACCAAACAAGCTTGGTTTTGTGGTTTGCGCTTCAATGTCGATGAGCGAGTGCTCATACCTCGCTCTCCGATTGCCGAACTCATCGGGCATCATATGGAACCTTGGCTATTAAATGAGCCTGAGCGAGTGCTTGATTTATGTACCGGAAGTGGTTGCATCGGCATCGCTGCCGCTTTGGAGTTTGAAGAGGCGCAGGTGGATTTGTTTGATATATCAGTCGATGCCCTGGCCGTGGCAAAGTCGAATATTGAATTGTATGAATTAAATGACCGGGTTCAGGCGTTTTCCTCTGATCTTTTCAGTGCTTTGAGCGATCCTTCGCAGTTCTCGGATGGTGAACATGTTCGTTACGATTTAATTTTGTCGAATCCGCCTTATGTTGATCAAAATGATTTTGACAGCATGCCCGAAGAGTATAGTGCTGAGCCTGTGTTAGGCTTGGTTGCAGGGCCTGACGGGCTGGATATTGTCAGACGAATTCTATCGGAAGGTGCGAAGCACTTAAGCGATGATGGCTTAATGATTGTTGAGGTTGGAAATAGTTGGGAAGCGCTAGAAGAGGCTTATCCTGATTTTCCCTTTACTTGGGTTGAGTTCGAACAGGGTGGGCACGGCGTGTTTGTGATTCGCGCACAAGAATTAAGAAACTACCCTTGGGTATAGAATTGAATATTATTGTTGAACGCTCAAAAGCGTTTAACTAGAGAAAGAGGCAGATAGTATGTCGGGTAATACGTTTGGAAAGCTTTTTACAGTCACTTCTTTTGGTGAGAGCCATGGAAAAGCGATAGGCTGTATTGTTGATGGTTGCCCTCCGGGGATAGAGCTTAGTGAAGAAGATTTACAGGTCGACCTGGATCGTCGGAAGCCGGGCACATCGCGCTACACTACGCAGCGTAAAGAGGCTGATGAAGTTGAGATCCTCTCTGGTATCTTTGAGGGGAA
>NZ_LWGJ01000315.1:0-610 GCF_001635845.1 Oleiphilus sp. HI0132
ATATTATAGGTGCGCGGTGTGCCTTTATTGCTGTTATTACACTTGAAGGTCGGGCTGCCGTAGGCAATACCAAAGAATGTTTTGTAGGTATTCAGGTCGTCCCAAATATTGCGCTTACCGGAACCTTCACAGCTCATTTGCGATGCCAGGTTGATATAACCATCATCTTCGCCATTAAGCATAGCCGCAGATGCGCCTTCAATACCAGGGAAGCTCTTGTAACCGCCCATAACATAAACCGGAGCAGCTAGGTTGGAACCAATATAATTCTTAACAGTGTAAGAATCGTTTGTTTGAAGCCATTGTACACTTGGGTTGCAGTCTTTACCTAAGAATGCCGCGTTTATAAGTGCATCTAACCAGTTGCCGTTACAAACTCGGTCAGCACCTTCGGTTCCGGTTATTGCGCCGCCAAGCGTGAAAATCCCGAGAATGTCGTTCATGGCGGATGCATAATCAACACTAACGGAACCAGAGCTTGTGTAAGCCGTATTGTAGTTGGGTGCGCCTGAGACCGCATTACCGGCGATAAACATCATCTGCTGAGCGCCCTGACTATGCGATACAACCCAAAAGTCGTCATTGGCCGAGCATTGAGTGCCAGCTTGAG
>NZ_LWGJ01000316.1:0-959 GCF_001635845.1 Oleiphilus sp. HI0132
GTGCGTGTTGAAGAGCATAAGAGTTTTGTGGTTGCTGATATTCCAGGCTTGATTGAGGGTGCTGCAGAAGGAGCGGGCCTTGGTGTTCGTTTTCTGAAGCATTTGGTAAGAACTCGTCTGTTGCTTCATGTTGTTGATATGGCGCCTTACGATGGCTCAGATCCGGCTCAGGTGGTGCAGGCGATAGCGGCTGAGTTGGAAAAGTTTAGCCCTACCTTGGCTTCCCGGGATCGCTGGCTGGTTCTGAATAAGCTTGATTTATTGCCAGAAGAAGATCGTAAGGCTATATGCGAGAAATTAGTAGAAGCGTTAAATTGGACGGGGCCCGTTTATCAGGTGTCGGCAATTAAGTCTGCTGGTCTAGCGAACTTGTGTCGGGATATCATGACATGGATTGATGAGAAGAATGCGGCTGAGGCAGCTGATGAAGCCTTAGCTGAGCAGGAGCAATTGATTAAGGATAAGATGCATCAGGAAGCTAGAGATAATCTAGAGGCTCTGAAGGCGGCTCGCAAGGCTAAGCGCCTGGCAGGTGAGGAGCTGGATGACGATTTTGATGACGGCGATGACGATGATGGTGTTGAAGTGGTATATGCTCAGTAGTGTGGTGAGTGGTTTTGTGGTGGGCGATAGGGTTGTATCAATATGACTGAGTGTACTGGGCGCGCTGAGCTAAGTCGTGCAAACCGTTGGGTTGTGAAAATCGGCAGTGCATTGCTGACTGATGATGGTAAGGGCTTGGCTCGAGAGTCTATCGGTGACTGGGTGGCGCAGTTGTCTAAGTTGCATCGTCAGGGGCTTGAAATTATTTTAGTGTCTTCCGGATCTGTGGCGGAAGGTATGGCGCGCTTGGGGATGAGCGAGCGTCCTCAGGAGTTACACTTGCTGCAAGCTGCGGCTGCGGTCGGGCAAATGGGTTTGGTTCAGGCCTATGAAGAAGAGTTCCAAAAGCATGGCTT
>NZ_LWGJ01000317.1:0-863 GCF_001635845.1 Oleiphilus sp. HI0132
TATGAGCTTAGTCGTAAAATTACACTTGAACTCTTAAGCGAGTGGGGGATTCAGTTCGAGGCGGTGGGGACTGCTGCAGAAGCGATAAAAGCCTTGCATTCTTATGCTGGAAGTGAAGAGCAGTTCAACATGATCTTGTGTGATGACATCTTACAGGATTTGTCGGGTGTAGAAGCTTGTCAGATGATTCGCCAGTCTATCGTTGATCCTGTGCAGATCGTTGTTTTATGTTCAAATCCACAGTTGGGTGATGCGGAAGGCTTCTTTTTGGCAGGAGCTAGTGGCTTTTTGAGTAAGCAGTTCCGTGACCCGTTTTTGAGGGGAGTTATGTGTCAGGCCTATGCTGAGCGATTCCGTCAGGGAAGTGAGCGTCGCTTGGTGACGCGATATACCGTGAGTGATGCTGAAGAAAGTTCGGACCCCGAAGTTATAGATCTACAGGACCAAACCAAGTCCAATATATTAATTGTCGAAGATAACATTGTTAACCAGCAGCTTGTTATGCGTATGCTGGAGCGTAATGGCTGCCAGGTAGACCTGGCGGTAAATGGGTTTGAGGCAATTGAGCTATTTAAGAAGAATAAATATGCTTTAATTTTTATGGATTGTTTAATGCCTGAAATGGATGGCTATGAAACCACGCAAATAATACGTGAGATCGAACGATCCAAGCCTGAACGTGGTCGTACGCCAATTGTGGCTTTAACAGCAAATGCTTTTGAAGAAGAAGCTGAGGGATGCTTCCAGGTCGGTATGGATGAGTTTATGACGAAGCCATTCAAAATAGCGCAATTGGAAATGGTGTTAGAAAGGCATATCAACTAAACTGTACTTTGCCTACAATAAATTCTTAGTGAATAATA
>NZ_LWGJ01000318.1:0-1739 GCF_001635845.1 Oleiphilus sp. HI0132
GAGTGCTGTCGTTGCCCACCCCAGAAAATACAATATGACCCTGACTAAGCTGCGCAATATGTTGGTAGAATTTAAAGCGCAGGGAGGCGAAGGCATTGAGGTAGTTACCTCAGGGCAGAAGCAAGGGGAAGTCGGGATGCTTAGTGATTTGTGTCAGCGAATGGGGTTGAAAGGTTCAATCGGTAGTGACTTTCATTCGCCTGAATATCGCTGGGCTGAACTTGGGCGTATTCCTTCATTGCCAAAAAGTGTTCTGCCGGTATGGCAGGAGTGGGAGGCTTTTCAGTCTCTCGAGCTACAGTAAGAAAAGAACAATTCAAAATTATTAAGATTCATAAGGGCTCAAGTGATTAGAGTCTATAAAAAAGATGGAGAGAGAAAATGACACTATGTCCAATCGCAATGGTTTCTGGTTGTAAGTCTTGCCCGGTATTTAAGGTATGTCCGGGTAAATCAATAATTGGTGACAGCAAAAAGGAAGAGCCGGCTAAGCCAGAAAAGGAAGGATCTAAGGAATCATAAATGTTATAAGTAGGGGCTGCTGTGCCTCGCAGAGGGGTAGCAGGGGGCGACTCTTGGCTATTCCTCCTACTTGGCGAAATGTTGAAACGAAATAATTGACCTTTTTCTATGAATAATCTCCCTTTCGGAAGGTATCGTTTACCTTCATGGTGTCAGGCTTTGCTCGGTATTTGTCACCAATTACCGGTCAATAACTGGTTTGCTAAGCGTCTAGCCTTTCTAATGCGAAAGCCTGTATTGATGCGCAAGCAATCACCTATCGATGTTCAGGTAGAAGGTTTAAAGTTCAGGTTGTTTCCCAAAGGAAACTTATCCGATAAGCGCTTATTAACTATGCCTGGCTTGCTCGATGGCCAGGAGCGACGTTTTTTGGCGTCCGTCTTGAGTGATGGGGCTACAGTTCTAGATGTAGGTGCGAATATCGGCGGTTATGGTTTGCTACTTGCGTGGGAGCGGAAAGACCTAAAGCTTGTTGCTGTAGAGGCGCACCCAGAGCTCGCTGCTCGCTTGCAGCGGCATGTCGAATTTAATCAGCTTCAATCTCGCTGTAAGTGTTTGCAGCTTGCGGCTAGCCCGCAAAACTCATTGGTTAAACTCTATCTCGATGAGGTGAACCAAGGTTGTAATTCTTTGTCGGAAGGGGTTGAGCACCCTGAGAGAGTCAGCACTTCAATTGATGTAAAGGGTTTGACTATTAGTGAGATTTTGGCGCTTGCTGATATTGACAAACTCGAGCTGCTTAAAATGGATATTGAAGGTTTCGAGTTTCCTGTGTTGGAAAGCTTCTTAAATCACGCAGAAGAAGCTGCCTGGCCCAAATACCTGCAGCTAGAGCAGCATAAAGATGCAGCACTAAGCCCAGCGGTTTCTATGGCGCTATCGAAGGGTTATATAAAGGTGCTGCAAACCCGAATGAATGTGATTCTTGAAAAGCGCTAAAGGATAGATACGCCTTCTTTAGCGAGCATGTCGATTAGCCTAATCAAAGGTAGTCCAATCAGTATGTTTGGATCTTTGCCCTCAATAGACTCAAATAACGATATGCCCAAGCCTTCCATTTTAAAGCCTCCCGCACAATCATAGGCTTGTTCGCGTTCTATATAATTGATTAGCTGCTGCTCATTTAGCTTACGAAATTTGGTGGCGTAGCTTTCAACAGCGCTTTGATATTTGCCGGTCTTCGTATTGAGCAGGCACAAGCCTGTATAAAAGTATGC
>NZ_LWGJ01000319.1:0-815 GCF_001635845.1 Oleiphilus sp. HI0132
CCGGTGCGGGTTTCGAGGCTAATATTGAGCGAGCGCGACAGGTTTAATACTTCGGTAAAGGAAGCCTCGTTATGCCCCCAGATACCGTACATGGTGAGAGCCATGGCCGTTTCAGTATCCAAGTCGTCAACTGAGATATTGCCATCCGTAATCACTTTTATCTGGTGTTCTGCGACGACTCGGCTGGCTTCGTTCATGGCGCGAATAGGTGATACCTCTTCATCGCCATCCATTACTGGCCAGTTTTCACTTAATACCTGCAGGGCGCGACCGTAACAGGCAATCATCTGGTCAACGGCGTTGAGTTTTAGTGGTCTAAATTCATCAAGGCCTGCTTCTACAGCAGAGCGAATTTGGTGTTGTACACCGGTGCCGCCTAAGCCAGACCAGAAAGCAGCTTGTGTTTGCTCTTCTTGGCGTTTTCGGCAGGTGATAAATATTGAGCTTGCAGCGGCAGCTAAATTTAGTTGATGAGTTGAATAACCAAATTCAGATTCCACTGGGAATGATGCTGTTATTACCCAGCCTGCTTCAATTAAAGATCTAGTTAATGTCTCCCAAGCGTCTTGTGCCTTGTGGGTGAACATTAGCGTCATCACGCCGTTATCTTTTACAACCCTGCGGCTTTCTTCAAAAATTTCCTGCATGAGCCTTTGATATTCGGCTTTTGCATTCTTGGCGGAACCATCTCTTGATGGATTTGCTACAGCCTCATCTCTTTTATTGGTTAATCGGATTGAAAAAACATCAGGGTACAGGTCTTTTAAAGTTCGTTTTTGCCAAACGTAATAGAAATCCGATAGCTCTGCATACTG
>NZ_LWGJ01000320.1:0-720 GCF_001635845.1 Oleiphilus sp. HI0132
GCTAGCTTCTAAACGTTCCTCTTACGGTGAGCACTTGGTAGCCTCGAAGCAGTCTGATGGTTTAGGTATTTATGCGATTAGTCCTGAAAGTCACACCGCTTTATGGGATGAGTATTTAGCTTTTCAACCAGACCTGGCGAGTACCGTACGGGGTTTGGCTTCGCAAAGGGCATTTTTGGAAAACCCTCATGCTGAACTTGCAACCAATCTTGTTTATGCAAGCGCGATAGCCTGGTTGTTGACTCAGTACCGTAAGAATTGTGAGCAAGACCCGGTATCTGGATATGAGGATATTGCCTGATTTTCAAAGCAATTCTTAGAACGGCTTTACCTTGGCTATCTCTTCTTTCAAGCGTCGCTTATATTCATCCTGATCTTCGATATCTTTTAACTTTGCATAGATGGTTTGTAAGTCTTGTTTGTACTGTTTCATCTTCTTTACATCGTCGCTTAAGAAAATCGTATAAGCTTTCATTGAAAAGCCCAAGACCAGGATGAAAGGGAGCGATAGAAGTGAAATGGAATGTAGGGTCAGAACCACTAGCCACTTAAGCAAGCCAGAAACACTGTTCCTGTTATACAACGGTAAAGTGAGGGCGTTGGTCCAGACTGAATAGTTTTTTCGAAGAGCTTCAAGAGCTTTTTTGTGGCCGACCCAAGACGGTGTAAACATCGCAAGTAGATCATAGTCTTTGCCGTTATCGAGCCGAATACGCATAT
>NZ_LWGJ01000321.1:0-1371 GCF_001635845.1 Oleiphilus sp. HI0132
ATGCTTGATTTCAGTTCAGAAGGAATAGAGAAGTAACGTTGGCGATCTTCCTTGGTAAATTTAGGAGGGGTATCGAATAGTTGTCTTTCAGACTCGTTTAAGATATTAATAGTTGGCATGTTAGTACGCTCTTATTGTTATGGTGCGTAATTACTTATCGGTGCCTGGCAAGAAAAACTTAGCAGTTAAGCGTGAAAACAGTTTTAATTCCCTTCTCAATATTTGGTGTGTATGTCAGGCAAACGCTAACATTGCCTCCAGACCTTTAAACGGATAATAAACTATGTCATGACGAAGGCTAAAGCCGCCTTTGGCAAACATCCATGAAACCTCCTGATACAACGTCGTCGTAGGATTCTAGCTTTGAGCACAAAGCACTACCTTTCTGACAGTCTGCCATCTTCACTAAGCAGTCCTTTGGCGGATTTTGCTCTTGGGCAGCTGTGATGAGTTAGCGGACATTGGCCGTTATTCACTTTATAGACAAAGCAGATAGAAATAAGGGAAAAGGATTTTGTCATCTGGCTTCACAAAGTAAATTAATAGCAAGTATCTAATTTTCCCTCATTTAAGAAAGAATATCGCGAGAGTGTAAATTTCGTCTATATCGCGCAGGTGTTTCACCAGTCCAGCGTTTGAATGCTTTGTGAAAACTTGCAATGTCTTTGAAACCACAACATTCACCAATTTCCTTCAGGCTTAAAGTATCTGCAGATAGCAACGAGACCGCTATTTGTTGTCGTTCCTGTTCGCAAAGTTGCCGATATTGTACATGCTCTTGTTGTAGGCGGCGTCTTAAGGTTCGAGGACTCATTGATAGCTTGCTCGCTATTAGGGGTAGTTCTGGGAGATCTCCCTCACTTTGGGCAAGCATGCTTCTTACGGTGAAGACTATATCTCCTAATCTGGCATTTTTAACTCTTTCTAATTCGTCTCGACATTGCGAAATTACCACCTTGCTTGTGACTCGGTTTGTCATAGGAAGGGCTTGTTGCATCTTGTCTAAGGGAATAGAGAGTTGTCCTGATGGAGCTTCAAACTGCACTGGGCTTTCTGATATCTTTTGATAATACCTAGCATTAAGCGGTTTTGAATAAGGAAGTTTCACTTCACTAAAGCGAAATGGTTTTGCAATAAGTTGGCTAATTTGAGCTTTCAAGGATCCAAGGAAAATCTCATAGCCAAAGATATCGTTTACTGGAAAATTCATTTCGGGATTTGGGTTTAGACTTATCAATAGCATATTGCCTTGCTGCTGATTTGATATCGTAAAACGACTTCGGAGAATTTCCTTGAATTCATCCGCAATAGCCAAAGCATGGCCCAGTGTCTTTGCGCAGAGTAGTGCTGATGACAACATTCCCCATCTCG
>NZ_LWGJ01000322.1:0-1028 GCF_001635845.1 Oleiphilus sp. HI0132
CGCTTTCGAGAGAAGTATCAGGCGATATCCGAGTACGGTATCGACTTTGTATTTTGCTTAAAATTTGATGCGCATTTGAGTCAGCTTAGTGCAGAAGAGTTTATTCAGCAGGTTTTGGTGGATCACCTGAGTATTAAGCACCTGGTGATTGGTGATGACTTTAGGTTTGGGGGCGACCGCTCGGGTGATTATGCGCTCTTGAAAGAGGCGGGAAAGCGCTTTGGTTTTAGCGTTGAAAGTACTCAGACAGTTGAGTGTGAAGAATCACCTCTTAGAGTTAGTAGTACGCTGATTAGAGAATTGTTGGCCAAGAGTAATTTTAGTGCTGCTGAGAATGCTTTAGGGCGCCCTTATAGTTTCATGGGTAAGGTTATCCACGGCCAGAAACTTGGACGCCAATTAGGGTTTCCGACAGCGAATGTAGCCTTAAAGAGAACGAAAGTACCATTTTCAGGTGTCTATGTCGTAAGCCTTTATTTGAACGGTGAGGATAATACCCCTTATCAAGGTGTAGCGAATGTTGGGGTTAAACCAACCGTTGGGAATTACTTGCCTTCTCTAGAAGTACACCTGTTCGGCTTTGATCGAGATATATATGGCCGAAATGTTCGAGTTGTTTTTCATCAGAAAGTACGTGATGAGCAGCGTTTTAATGGTATTGACGCTCTGAAAGAACAGATAGATAAAGATGTTAAGCAGGCCAAGGAATATTTTAAAAAATTGGCCAGCTAGAAAGATATAAACGCGATCTTGATAAAAAATTATTGAGTGCCTTAGTGATCTAAGGACAATATTGACAACCTGATGTGACAATAATATGAGTGATTACAAGCATACTTTAAACCTTCCCGAAACCAAGTTTCCAATGCGTGGCAATCTGGCTCAGCGAGAGCCTGGCATGTTAAAGCAGTGGCAGGATATGGATTTGTATCAACAAATCAGAACCGCCCGGGCGGGAGCAGAGAAGTTTATTCTTCATGATGGCCCTCCGTATGCAAACGGTAGTATTCATATTGGTCACGCGGTTA
>NZ_LWGJ01000323.1:0-654 GCF_001635845.1 Oleiphilus sp. HI0132
CTTAATGCATTCGCTAATGATGAAGCAGAAGAGCCTTATTATGACCCTAGATACGCAGAAATAGATCCTTATGAGTCATTTAATCGAAGCATGTTCGTATTGAATGATAATTTGGATGAGTATCTCGCCACTCCCTTGGCAAAGCTTTACAGATTTGTAACGCCCGGTTTTGTCGATAAAGGTGTTACCAACTTTTTTGGCAACCTCAATGATGTCGAAACCTTTGTTAACTCTTTGCTGCAGGCTAAGTTTCACAACGCGGTTGTTTCTCTTAACCGAGTTATCTACAACACTGTTTTTGGCATAGGCGGCTTGTTTGATGTTGCGACCTCATTTGGCCTGGAAGCCAGCGATGAAGATTTTGGACAAACACTTGGTTATTGGGGTTATGAAGAGTCTACCTATCTTGTGTTACCTGTTCTAGGGCCATCTACCGTCAGAGACTTTAGCGGACAAATAGTAGATTACGTTGCCGACCCGGTTGACTATCTTGTCGAATTCTCAACTGAAGAAAGTATTGCTCTAAAGGCTGTTGATTTAATAGATACACGAGCAGACCTGCTAGCTGCGAACAACTTATTATTCAAAGAAGACCGCTACGCCTTCTTCAGGAGTGCCTATTTGCAAAATCGAAACTTCCTTATTAAAGATGGC
>NZ_LWGJ01000324.1:0-5921 GCF_001635845.1 Oleiphilus sp. HI0132
TTTTCTTTCAAGTATGCTAAGGCAGGTTCTACTTCCGTAAAATTCTGGTAGTCGGCAGTAGGTATGTTGTGGCGAGCTAAGAAATCTTTAGTGAAAGCTTTAGAGCCTTCTAATTGAGCCGCACCTTTTGAAGGGCCAAAGCAGCGAAGGCCTTCTGCTTCAAAATGGTCAACAACGCCGTCAACTAAAGGCGCTTCTGGGCCGATAATGGTAAGTGCGACTTGATTCTCTTTGGCAAAATCAGACAGCGCTTGAAAGTTCATAACGTCAATGTCGACATTGCTTAATTTGCTGTCTGATGCGGTACCAGCATTTCCTGGTGCAACAAAAACTGTTTCGACGTCTTTATTTTGTGCAGCTTTCCAGGCAAGAGCATGTTCTCTGCCGCCGCTGCCAATGATAAGAATATTCATAGCGTAACCCGATCTAATAATAACTTAATAGCCAGGCGGCTTACGGAGTCGCCTGGAGATGGAAATGGGCGCAAGGATACCTTATTCGAGAGGAGATATAAAAAATAATTGTTCGTAAAATGGGCAAGAGTGGTTTTACGAACAACCAACTCTTATGAATGCTAAGCAGAGTTTGCAAGTTGGGCCAGCTTCTCTCTAGCTTGGTCGCGAATCGGCACAGCCTTATGTTCTTTGTTGTCCATTAATACAAAAGTATTGCTGGCATCTGCGATAATCGTGTTGCTACCTTCCAAGTAGATAGTTTGATCTATTTTACAGCTGGTATTACCTATGCGCATTACCTTGGTATGGATCTCGAGCTGATCATTGAAGAGGCATGGGTGACGATAGTTTATATTGCTATTTACCAAGGTCAGTGTCAGATCAAGCTGTGAGAAAAACTCTATGGCATTGAAGTTTTCAAACAATACCCAGCGAGCTTCTTCGAAAAAGCGGGTATAGCCGTTGTTGTTGAGGTGGCCGTGTTGGTCGAGGTGATAGCCCCTTACTTTAATGCGTACGTAATCTGACACTGTTGTTGCTCCATTAATGATAGAAGTCCGTGGAAGCCTTCGGGCGTCCGATTAATAGGTAAAAATAGTCTAGCGTATATTATTAGGTAGTGCTAACTAGAGGCAGAAGAGTAGATGTATAGCAGGAAGAGTACCGTGCACCAAGTCTCAAACAGAGGCGGGTGCACGGTCATACAGAGCTTATTTGCTTAGTGTCGGAAGTGACGCATTCCGGTAAATACCATTACCAAACCGTGCTCATCAGCTGCATCAATGACTTCTTGATCACGCATTGAACCGCCTGGCTGGATGACACAACTAACGCCGGCATTTGCGGCATTGTCTATGCCGTCTCTGAATGGGAAGAAGGCATCTGAAGCCATCATAGAGCCTTTCACGGCAAGTCCGGCATGCTCAGCTTTGATTGCTGCGATGCGTGCTGAATTGACACGGCTCATTTGCCCGGCACCAATACCGATAGTTTGAGCGCTCTTGCCGTAAACAATCGCATTGGACTTAACCATTTTAGCAACTTTCCAGGTGAATAAGAGGTCATCAATTTCTTCGTCTGTTGGCTGGCGCTTGGAGACAACAGTCAAATCTTCCTTACTGATCATGCCTAAGTCACGATCTTGCACCAGTAAGCCGCCATTGACGCGCTTATAATCGAAAGATGCTGCGCTGTCAGAAAATGCACCGCACTCTAGGAGGCGGACATTTTTCTTAGCGGCTACGGCTTCTTTCGCTTCGGCGCTAACGCTCGGAGCAATAATAACTTCAACAAACTGTCGGTCGACGATAGTTGTCGCGGTTTCCGCATCAAGCTCACGGTTAAAGGCGATGATACCGCCAAAAGCAGATTCAGGGTCCGTTGCATAAGCTTTTTCATAAGCCTCTAGAATAGAGCCGGCTTCTGATACGCCACAAGGGTTTGCGTGCTTGACGATGACACATGCAGGTTCGTCAAATAGCTTTACGGTCTCAAGTGCTGCATCGGTGTCGGCGATATTGTTGAACGAAAGCTCTTTTCCTTGAAGCTGTTTAGCGCCAGAGATTGAATCGGCTGGTGCATTCTTTTCAACATAAAACGCGCTGTTCTGGTGAGGGTTTTCACCATAGCGAAGTTCTTGAGTTTTGTTCATTTGAACGTTAAATGTTCTTGGGAACTCTTTGCTGCCACCTGGAACCAATCGGCCAAAGTAGTTGGCAATCGCGCCGTCGTAGGCAGCTGTATGTTCGTAAGCTTTAATCGCTAGGTCAAAACGTGTTTCCAAACTTGTGCAGGCATCGTTCTCACGCATTTGATCAAGAATGTTCTGGTAGTCGCTCGCATTAACAACGATATTTACGTGTGCATGGTTTTTAGCAGCAGCACGTACCATCGTTGGTCCGCCGATATCAATGTTTTCTACAGCGTCTTCTAGGCTGCAGTCTTCCTTTGCGACAGTTTGTTCAAAAGGGTAGAGGTTAACGACAACCATGTCGATAGCCTTGATCTCATGAGCTTGCATTACTTCGTCATCCTGACCTCTGCGCCCTAAAATTCCGCCGTGAACTTTAGGGTGAAGTGTTTTGACTCGACCGTCCATCATTTCGGGAAAACCGGTATAGTCAGAAACTTCGACAGCAGGAATGCTGTTAGACTGTAGTAATTTGTAGGTTCCGCCCGTTGAAAGTATTTCAACGCCCATATCGTTTAGGGCAGAGGCGAATTCAACGATGCCCGTTTTGTCTGAAACGCTGATTAGCGCTCTTTTCACCTGGACCAGATCGTTAGTATTGCTCATGTTTATTCCAAACCTGTATAAGAAAAATAAAAAACTCTGACTTAAAGTAGACCGTACTGCTTAAGCTTCTTGCGTAAGGTTCCTCTGTTTAAACCAAGTAGAACAGAAGCTTTGGTTTGATTGTTGCGCGTATATTTTAGTACTTGTTCAAGTAGAGGTGCTTCTACTTCTGAGAGAACTAGTTGATAAACATCTGTGACTGGAGCACCGTCAAGTTGTTCAAAGTAGTTGCTCAGCGTCTTCTCAACGCAATCCCTTAAAGTGGCAGCGTTTTCAATTTGAGTTTGACTGGTGTAGGTTTGTTCTTCTTGTTTGTCTGCAGCAAGCGCTTCTATAGTCATGCGGCTATTTCCCCGTTATTGATTTGATTGTTGATTTGCTTTTCGAACTCCGTGCGCACAGCCTCAAGCTGAGCTTCCGGTGTTTCAATTTTATTAAAAAATTGTCTAAATTCTTGGTGATTCGGTCTTGCCTTCAGATACCAGCCGACGTGTTTGCGAGCGATGCGATGACCCATTTTCTCACCATAGAACTGATGTAGTTCTTCTAGGTGATGAAGGATGATATCGCGAACGGTGGCCAACGGTCTTTCTTCACGCTTGGTACCGTGCTTAAGGTAGTGGTTGATATCATCAAAAATCCAAGGGCAGCCTTGTGCAGCTCGACCTATTAGCAGACCGTCAACTCCTGTTTGCTTCAATACCTGTTCTGCTTTCTCGGGCGAATCAATATCGCCGTTAGCAAGAACGGGTATGCTTATCGCCTCTTTTACTTGAGCGATGGTGTCGTATTCAGCTTGTCCTTGGTAAGCGCAAGCTCGAGTTCGGCCGTGAATGGCGAGAGCTGCAATACCGCTTTGCTCTGCCATTTTAGCGATCGTTAATGCATTTCGAGAGTTTTTATCCCAGCCAGTGCGTATTTTTAGCGTCACCGGAATGTCGACAGCCCCAACCACTGCACTTAGGATTTCCTTTACCAGGTCTTCGTCTCTCATCAGTGCAGAGCCTGCTGCTTTGTTACAAACTTTCTTGGCCGGGCAGCCCATATTGATGTCTATGATCTGTGCGCCTCGCTCCTGATTAAGCTCTGCCGCTGTTGCTAGCATTTCTGGATCGCCGCCAGCAATTTGTACAGATATAGGGTCACTCTCACCGGTATGGTCGAGACGATGCATTGACTTGCGTGTTTTCCAAAAACTTGGGTCGGCGATTACCATTTCCGAAACAGCCATAGCTGCGCCGTTGTTCCGGCATAACTGTCGAAAAGGTCTGTCTGTCACGCCAGCCATGGGCGCTAAGATCAATCGATTATCTAATTGATAGGGGCCGATTTTGAGCAAGTCGTTTCTCTGTCAGGTTCAAGGGTGGCTAATTTTGGGGGGGCTAATCATACCCTCTGAGGCAAGGGTGTAAAAGCAAAAAAGGTGGCTTTTTTTGGTTATATTTTGCTCTTATTGGTTGACAATTGATCTATGTCTTGTTCCTTGGAGCTTAGGGTTGAGGGGAGAAAAACTTTAGAGAGTAGTTAACCGCTTCTTTTCCTGGGTCAACGATTTCGAGTGAAATATGAATTGGCTGCTGACTTGGCATTTCGTGCCAGCTGGCTAGATCGCCAGACAAATACTCTTTCGCTTGGAATAAGCGTTGGGCAACGATATTTTTGTTTATGTCTGAAAAATAAAGAGCTAAGTCGGGGAACGCTTGATTGAAAGCAGCTTCATTCACTATCACGGTGTCGATTATGAGGGACTTGCGTTGAGTGGGGTGACTTCTGACAACGAGGTTGTTGCTTTTAATTTTTTCGATATCTTCAAGCTTTGGCAATGTGCAAGATAAGTGTTCACATGCTAGCTCATATAACTCAGAAACTTTAGGGTACTTGGCGAGCTTTTCATAGTGAAACCATACCGCTTGCCCTAGCAGTATTACGATGAGCGATATATTAGCGAGAATGAATAATAAACTGACAAGCCAATGTCTATTATTGGGGCTATCCTGGTCGTATTGAAATTCAATTTTCTCATACGGAGAAGTCTCAGAGAAACCGCTCCCGGGCTCTCCGAAGGCTGATTCAGTCGATGTCTCAGCTTGTGTGACTGAGGCCTGCTCTATAGCTGAAGCGGAGAATGTTGGTTCTACCTTCTGTTTACCTTGTTCATCTTGAATATCTTCGAGGATTTCCTGAGTCCAGCTTTCGTCGATGATTTCTTCACTCTCTTCAGAAACAAAGGTATCGTCAAGTTTTTTAAAGCTGGTTGAGTAAGGGTCACTGTTGTCTGCGGAATCTAGTTCCAGGAAAGAGGTGCTAAACTCATCAGAGCCATCGGCGCTGCCTGAGTAGCCGGGTTCATGCAGATCTTCTTCAGGGTTATCGGCAAATAGCTTATCTTCAGACTCTAGTAGACTATCTTCCAGGTCGATAGCTGAACTTTGTTGGTCTTCGGAGGGTTCAGGAGAAGGCTTGTTTGCTGTTTGCTTCTCAGTATCGGACAAGCTATAGGCAATTGCATCGAAGATGTTCATGCAGGCGCCGCAGCGAACTCTGCCGTTGGCAGCACTTAATTGTTCTTCAGAGACTTTAAACGAAGCCTTACAGTGCGGGCATTGTGTCAGTCGCTGATTGCTCATCGTGTGTGTTTTTCCTGAATTATTATAAGGCTATTATCAGTCTTTTTTTGTGCCGGTCAAGCATACCCAGCCATCCTCTAGCTGAGGTTTATCCATTTCAAACCATTCTTCATAGTCGTGAACTAGCGCAGCTGCCTGATGCTCAAGAATTCCAGATAGAATTAATTTTCCTTTAGGTTTAACTAAAGCGGCAATATTGCTACGTAAGTCATGCAGTGGTTGAGCAAGAATATTAGCCAGAACCAGGTCTACTTGGTCTTTAGGGCTATCTTCTGGAAGATAGACCGGGAACTGCTGAGCTTCGACCTCGTTTCTCTTGGCATTGTCTTGGGTAGCCAGCAAAGCTTGAGGGTCGTTGTCGATTCCAACCACCGATTTGGCGCCGAGTAATAATGCGGCCAAGCCCAGTATTCCGGAACCACAGCCAAAATCTACGACAGTTTTGTTGTTTAGGCCGTCATCGTTTAGCGCATAAGCATCTAGCCATTTTAAGCAAAGTGCAGTTGTGGGGTGTGTGCCAGTGCCGAAAGCCAGGCCAGGGTA
>NZ_LWGJ01000325.1:0-1273 GCF_001635845.1 Oleiphilus sp. HI0132
AAGCTGAAATAGAACGCGTGTCTCTGCAAACAAACTTTAATGGCACCAACTTGCTCGATGGGTCTTTCTCCGGTGTCACATTCCAAATCGGCTCAAATGAAGGTGAATCTGTTACCGTGAGCATTGAGGGCGCTACAGTTGACAAGCTTGGCGCAGCACAAACTGACGGCGTCAGCTCAGACCAACAAGGTGGCACAACACAAGCAATTGCAGCATTGGCCGCAGGTGACTTAGTTATTAATGGTATTGCAGTTGGTGCTTCTAGCGGTGTAGACGATGCCTTCTCTAGCTCAGACCGAGACAAGAGCGCAATCGCCAAAGCAGCCGCAATCAATAAGGTAGCGGATATTACAGGCATTGAGGCAAAAGTTGGCAGCACTCGCGTAAGCGGTGGTGAAGGAACGTTCGACAACACTGCATCATCTGGGCAAGTTGCCATTAATGGTGTCGACATTGATGTTGCTGCCAGCGACTTACTCAGCGACGAAGCAAACCTTCAAAACATCGCAAACGCAATTAACGAAAAATCCGGGCAAACAGGTGTAGTTGCTGCCTTTAATGGTCGCGCAGACACTGGTATATCGTTATCAGCAGAAGATGGCAGGAACATCGAATTAGCTATAGGAACAACAGCCGGAACCATCACAGATTTAAATGATGTTGGCCTAGCTGGTGCGGCAACTTACTCTGGCTCATTTTCCTTAGTATCTTCCGATGGAGGTCCAATTGAAATCGACACAACAACTGGTGATATTGAAAATGCTGGCTTAGCTGTTGGCAAATTCAGCGGCACTAACAGTGGCGCCATTGGTCAAGCCGTTACAAACACCACATTTGTTACTGGAGATCTTGTTATAAATAGCGTCCCTGTAGGACCAACACTAGCCGCTTTTGACACAGCATCACCTTCTTCTACGAACCCAGAAACCAGCGCCATCGCAAAAGCGCATGCGATCAACCTAGTATCTGATCAGTCAGGTGTTACTGCAACCGTAAACTCTACGTTGGTTAATTCCACAGCAATCGCAGCTCCTGGTGTCGGTATTGGCGAGTCTGGAAGCTTCCTGTTAAACGGTGTTACCATTGAGATCTCGACAAGTGATACAAATACCGTTGCAGACAAACAAAACACCATTATTTCAGCCATAAACAACAAGGCCGGCCAAACAGGTATTCGAGCGGAAGCTTTAGGTTCAGAGTTCCGCTTGATTGCCGATGATGGAAGAAACATTGACGTTGGAGCTTTCACAGGTATCACTCCTGCCAACATCGG
>NZ_LWGJ01000326.1:0-654 GCF_001635845.1 Oleiphilus sp. HI0132
GCTTAAAAATAATGTAAATTTATTGGCGGAATTATCAGGTATTAATAAGTCTTTGTGCCAGATCAAGGCATTGGATAAGAAGTTTGTTCATAGTATGAGTTATAGATTTTGTTTTGAAGCTGATTCAGAAAGCACCATTGATACAGAGTACGGATAGATGGGAATTGATATAGATAAGAGCAGTTTTGCAGAAAGTGATTATCGAGACTTTGAAAAAAAACTGCAGACCAACCTTTCCAGCTTGAGCTCCCTATTGTCACAGACAGGCTTTGGAAAAAAGAAACCGGGTAGTGCTATTTTGGGTGCCGAGCTCGAAATGTATATTGTTGATAGCAAGGGAGAGCCCTTGTTGCTGAATCAAGAAATCTTAGATGCTGCTGATGACAAACAACTGACTCTGGAGATTAACCGCTATAACCTGGAATATAACCTGACTCCATATTCCCTGTCGGATGCGCCGTTTAAGTCGACAGAAAATGAGATTTGCCGCCAGCTGTCGAAGCTAAATGATATTGCTGCAAAATATGAAGGTCGCATATTTCCTGTCGGTATACTTCCTACGCTGGATAATTCTCATTTCGGGCCTGTTTGTATGACGGACCGCCAGCGTTATAGAACCTTGGTTGAGCAATTGTTTGAACGTCGTGGGCGTGA
>NZ_LWGJ01000327.1:0-1175 GCF_001635845.1 Oleiphilus sp. HI0132
ATCGGCAAAGCGTATTTCATCAATTACGCCACTTGGGATTCCTGAGTCGAAATAGTTCGAGACAATGACATTCTCACCCGTTTCAAAAGAGATCATTAAATCATCACCACTTTGGTGAAGCGCAGCATTTTGTGCGCTTAAATCATTCGCTATTTCAATGATGTTAAAGTCTTCTGAAAAATCAGAAATACGAGATACTCCAGAACCTGCGTAGATACGATATACATCGCCCCCAAAGCCGCCCATTAGACGATCATTCCCTTTGCCACTAATCAGGGTATCTTGGCCGTCTCCACCATAAAGTTCATCATCACCTGCGCCCCCGTCTAAAACGTCATGCCCCTCTCCGCCTCGAAGAATGTCATTATTTGCTTTGCCATATAGCTGATCATTCCCGGCACCGCCTTCAAGTTCATCAAATATTGCGGCATCATCCGTGCCGTAAATTAGATCGTCACCCTCAGTGCCTAAAGCATAATTCCAAGATTCCGTTTCGTTACTCCTAATTACGACATAACCTGAACCATTATAGTAACCACCAGAAATATCAATGACCTCGCCTATCGTATCGGTAATTTCGACCTCGGTGTCATTCACAAGCAAGTGATCAAGTTGATAGCGCCAATTTCCATAGTCTCTATCAAAATGCAAACTGACCTCAACAGACCAGTCCAAAGCCTCGCCAGCGCTAATAAATAGTGAGTGTCGACCTTTCATTCTAAATTCAATGTCACTTGCGTCGATATCACCCTGAATGTTTAGCGTATTTAAGCCACCACCGAATACCACTTCATCATGGCCTTCACCCACATTCATACTAACGGTATCATCGCCATCGCCGGCATTAAGGTAATCATTCCCGGCACCGCCATTCAACTCATCATTGCCCTCACCACCATAGAGCCAATCATTACCAGAATTACCAAACAATTGGTCAGCGCCCGAATAACCTAGCAACGAGTCGTCACCTTGCCCACCGCTGAGGTGGTCGTTGCCTTGACCTCCGAAAATGCTGTCATTCCCTGCCAAACCATCAATTTCGTCATCAGCATCACCTGCAACAAAATAGTCGTCACCTTCGGTAATAGAATTAATGATCAAAGCATAGATATCTGTTTCAGCCCATTCGGAACCATCAGAAAACTCGAAAGTAGATACTTGGCCGGTACTGGTCG
>NZ_LWGJ01000328.1:0-654 GCF_001635845.1 Oleiphilus sp. HI0132
TCAGCCGAGACGCTTCTTTTAACGCATTTTTAGAAAGTGATCCCGTTTACAAAATATTAGAGGTCGCTGCATACCGAGAGATGCTGATCAGAGCGAGAATTAACGACTCTGCTCATGGTGTCATGCTGGCCTATGCAATCGGCTCGGACCTCGACAACTTAGCGGCTTTTTTCGGCGTGACACGCCAATTGATCAGTCCAGGCGATCCAGATGCGCTACCTCCTGTTAAGCCAACTTATGAGAGCGATGACCGACTTAGAAAACGTGTCCAACTCAGTTTAGAAGGACATAGTACGGCTGGTCCAATAGGCAGTTATGTTTACCATGCTCTTGCGGCAAGCCCCCAGGTTAAAGATGTGGATGTCGACAGTCCATCCCCCGGAAAGGTCGATGTCACAGTGCTGTCCACGCAAGGCAAAGGCATGCCCTCAAATGAGCTGCTGGATGAGGTTTTTCAGACTTTAAACGCTGACGAAGTTCGGCCTTTGACAGACGAGCTAACAGTCAAAGCATGCCGAATCATAAACTACGACGTGCATGCAAAACTGTATTTATACGAAGGTCCCGATGCTGAGGTCGTGAAAGAAACCTCGGTGAATGCAGTGAATGATTATGTTCGCAACCATCACCTGCTCGGTAACGACATCACTTTAT
>NZ_LWGJ01000329.1:0-772 GCF_001635845.1 Oleiphilus sp. HI0132
CGATTACGCGCTCATTATGAAAAGCAATCAATATCCGACCATAAGCATCCTGCTGCATAGCAAAGCGTGCAATAGGGTCATCTTTGTTACACATCCCCATACTCGCGTATGACTTGCGACGCAATTTCAAGACGGCTTCGTACTCCGCCTGAGTTTCAACAAAACGATACTGAACCAGCTCTTGAATATGCTGGGCATTCATACCCGCTCGACTAATGTCTCGCGGCGTCTTCTGTGCAAAATGGAAGCAATGCTGAGCCAGCTCGTCTTCTGCCAAATACGAAAGTGAGGGCGTTTCAATAAAGCATCTAATTTTATTCTGATCCGTTAACGAAACGTTGGACACCTTACCGACGACATTCTGAAGCTCTTGAATCGAACCCAAGCTATACTTCAGCTCCATACCTTCAAACAAGGTAAACTCTGTGTGAATCCCGCTTGCATAGAAGCCATTGCGAGACAAACTCTCCACCTCAAAATAGGCGTTTTGTTTGTAGACAAAAGGGTGAACCATTTGTCCTTTTAGGCTTTGTTCGGCACTTAAGTGGATAGGATGGAAACGGTCGTGCTTACTGCTCTGTTCGTGCTCAATGACCGCCGCAATTTTTACCTGCCCCTGCCTGATGGGCTGCCGGTCTATAATAAGCCCTTTAATCAGGTACTCGTGGTGTATCAAGGGGCTTACTAATACTTCTATTTTCCCTCCCACTTTCAGATCATCAGCATGCTCTTTTGAAACCGAGATAGCAAAGCCCAAACTTGAGAAGTCTGT
>NZ_LWGJ01000330.1:0-753 GCF_001635845.1 Oleiphilus sp. HI0132
CCTTATATGCAGGAAAAGGAATTGAACGACCTGGATTAACTAAAATTGAAAAGGTATCAATAATTTCGCCAAGGCTATTAAATTTGACTGCCCCAAACTCACATATACGATGATCTCTCGGGTCTAAACCAGTTGTTTCAATATCAATAGCTAGTAACTCGATTTCTTCCATATACCCGTTTTTCCGTTAGTTTTCACACCGGATCTTTCTCTTATCAATGAGAACATCCTGAGTAACTTTTATAGGTTTACTTTTGCTAAGGTAAATACCACCACAAACCAAACCTATCGCCCCTAGAAAAACAAAAAACCAATTCCCTGTTGTCGAGTTAATGAGCAGAGCGATAGCTCCTAACGCCCAAAGCAACCAGAAGCCAATTAACAACAAATTCCATTGCTCAATTTTTCCAGGTATTAAGTATTCAGGAGCGACAGGGTGAGCTATCTTCGAACCGCAATGAGTACAGAATTTTGCTTCCTTAGCTTGAATTGGACTCTCACAGTCAGAACAACTATAAACACCCATAATCTCTCCCTGTTTTTCCTTTTCCGTTTTTCCGTTTTTCCGTTTAACTATTCTTGTTTTGATTAACAATTGGATACGGGCCTTCATCTATCGTGAAGATACCTCGAATTGGTGCGGGATCATCGGCGTAGAGATCAACTTCAGTGTCAACACAACCATCGATAATGACTCTCCATACCGCTAATGATAGAAAGGGAGCCCTTAGTCTAGCTAATTCGAGATGTTTA
>NZ_LWGJ01000331.1:0-1036 GCF_001635845.1 Oleiphilus sp. HI0132
CGGAAGAAAGCAATGGAACCTTGCAAACGACTAAGTTAGTTCAAGCTCAGTCTGAGCAAGGAGGCTTGCTTTCCCTATCTGATGTGCTCACTAGAGCTCGCGCCAATGATTTCAGGCTAAAGTCCCTGGGTATTCAGGCGAAGGCTTTTGAAGCTGAGGCAAAAGCGAGTGATTTTTTGCCAGACCCAACTCTGTTTGCGGCGATACAGAGCTTACCGACAGACACATTTGAATTTGATCAGGAGCCTATGACCCAATTACGGGTAGGCGTCAGACAAATGTTCCCCAAAGGCGACACCTTATCGCTGCGCGAAGATATTAATCAGGAGCAAGTGGGTCTTCAGACCGTCAAGCAGGAAGCTTACTGGATAGGGCGTAAACAAAGCATTGAAAAAGCTTGGTTAGAAGCTTGGTTTTGGCAGCAGAACATTGAACTCATTTCGGAAGACCGTGTATTTCTAGAGCAAATACATGAATTCATTCAATCATTATATGAAGTTGGCAGTAAGGATCAGAGCGACCTGATTGGCGCGGAACTCGAACTCATCAAGTTAGAAGAGCGTTTGATCAAAGCAAGACGAAGTTTTCAAAAGAATCTGGATAGCCTTAATACCCTCGCTAACGAAACGCTGACGAGTACTCAATTGCCAAAGAAATTGGAATCTTTTGATACTTCAACACTGACTTTGGCTAAATCAAACGACCTTGTTTCTTCCTTACAAAACCATCCAAAAATTCGTTTGATAAATCAGAAAATTAACATTGCAAAAAGCAAAGTGAATTTGACCGAGCAGTCTTTGGAGCCCTCTTATGGTGTGGAGCTAAGCTACGGCATGAGAAGTGGCGACAATATGGATGGGTCTTCTCGTGCCGACTTCTTTTCAGCGGGTGTGAGTGTTCAGTACCCCTTTTTCAATCGAGGTCAGCAATCCAGCCAGATCAGCGCGGCTAAGCATCGTCAGGCAGCTATTGAGTTGGAGCGTTCAGAAGCATTAGAGCAAGCTCGCTTTACGTTGAAAGATCTCGCCAACCAATA
>NZ_LWGJ01000332.1:0-842 GCF_001635845.1 Oleiphilus sp. HI0132
TGATTCACCCCTTAAAGCTTATGCCGACAAACGTTTGGCGATTGAGTTAGAAAGCCGTTTCGGTATCAATGTTGTGGCCACACAAGAAGAGTCTGAACAGGTGATGACAGCCTTCTACACCTCTCTTGGCACAGACTTGGACAACTTTGGTATTGCCATACCCTTTGGCTATGTTCCAGGGGTCGCTGAAAACACTCAGCTAAACATCATCACTTTAGAGAAATTCCACGGTATCGCAGAAATGTATTACTACATCNGCGAAACCGGCAGCGAAAATCGTAGCCAAGTCTTACAGGCCAAGGTGAAGACCGATGCCCTAGGCCTGCCATTTATCACGATTCCGCTTTCTAATATCGACCGTCACGAAAGCTTATTTTAGCCTTCGCTCTATTCGCTATTATTAGTGTTTGCTTACTGCTTCTGCTCCATCAGCCAAGCGACTTGTTTCTCAAGCTCTTCAATTCGAGCGAAGAGCTCATCTGAAGACGCTGAAGAGTCGCTTACTGGTGTTGAAGGCTCTTGTATTTGCGTCATATCAGGCTCCCCACTGAGCAGGTGCATATAACGATCTTCCCGCTGTCCGGCAGACGACGGTAAGCGACACATCAATGGTGTTGTTCTGTTTAGCAGCTTATCGACTAAAGCAATTAGTTCTTCTGGCCCTGAAAACTCATACATTCTGCGGGTTCGGGTGAGAAGCTCATTCACCGTCTGCGGGCCTCGCAGCAAGAGCATGCAAAAGATAGCGTGCTCTGCGTCATTCATATGATATTCACGCGTCAGACGCTGGTCATATTTATCCGCTCTTGAACCGTACTCAAATTTTACCAAGGCCCGCTTCT
>NZ_LWGJ01000333.1:0-752 GCF_001635845.1 Oleiphilus sp. HI0132
AGCAATTCCTGCATTTCTTCACCCAATCTCACAGGGTGGCATCCCGATTAGTGAAGAGACACTATTCCGAGACTACGCTCTCATGTTTGCCCTGACCTTCGGGCTCGCTGCCATGGTTTATATCAAGCACGCAACCAAGAAGAACAGCCTTGGACCGGTAGCCGGCACGCTATTACTTGCTATCTATGGTGGCTACCTTTATGTATTGTACGAACAAACTGTACTTGCCTAGTTACAACACCTTCAACTTCACAACTAAGACTTTAGGGCCACCAACATGACTTTTAACGCACTTCCAAAAAACATTGCAGATAAAGCAGCCAGTATTAAACTCGTCGCACTCGATGTTGACGGCGTCATGACTAGCGGCAGTGTTTATTTCTCTGCACAAGGAGACGAACTAAAAGCCTTTAATATTCTTGATGGCCAAGGAATTAAAGCACTAATGAAGCATGATATCGAAGTCGCTATTATCACAGGTCGAACCTCAGCACTAACGGCGAGGCGCGCAAAAGACCTTGGCATTAAAAACATCCTTCAAGGAAGAGAAGACAAAAAAATTGCCCTAGGTGAAATTAGCGAAGAACTCGGTATTTCCTTTGACCAAATATGTTACGTGGGCGATGACTTACCTGACTTATCTGCAATCACCAGCGTGCAGCTAGGCATCACAGTTCCCAATGCGCATAGCCTTATTAAAAAGCATGCAGCACATTGCACTCAAACCCCTGGCGGCCAAGGTGCTGTCCGTG
>NZ_LWGJ01000334.1:0-1311 GCF_001635845.1 Oleiphilus sp. HI0132
TACGACCGAAAGAATATGGAGCTCCGCGCTCAAGTACCCGACAAATATCTGGCACTTATTAGTGATGCACTGCAACAGGGTATCAACATCCAAGCCACGGCACTTAGCCATCAATCAGAAATACCATTACAACTTCTGCGCTTATCTGGCCAGGCAAGTCTCAGCAATGGCGGTGTCGATGCTCTATTTAGACCTGCTAGCGAAGAGCATAACTTGATTCTAAACAAAGCATTACGATTACGCATTGATATGCCAGCACTAACAAACGTATTCACTCTACCCGTGTCGGCAATCTATGGAACAAATCGAATTTATCGTATTGAGGAGGGACGGCTTCAATCGCTAAATATTGAAGTATTAGGAAAACAGCTTTTAAGTCTTAGCACGAATTCTGCAAATGAAGAGACTCTTCAAGACAGAGTCATTATTCGTAGTAAGCATCTAGGCGATGGCGATAAGGTCACAACAACCCAGCTCCCCAATGCAATTTCCGGTCTAAAAGTTAAAGAGCGTAGCTAAGAATGAGCATTGTAAATCACGAACAAAACCCAGGTGATCACCGCTCAGATTTAATTGGCCGCTTTGCTCAACATAAAGTAGCAGCCAACCTGCTCATGCTGATTATGCTGCTTGCAGGTGCGGTATCACTAATCAAACTTAACACTCAGTTCTTACCAAACTTCGAACCCGACTACGTTATCGTCCGCGTTACCTGGCCAGGTGCCAGTGCAGAAGATGTGGCCAAGTCGATTGTCACACCGCTAGAACAGCAGTTGCGCAATCTAGATTACGTGAAAGAAATGCGTTCGACGTCTTATCAAAGCGCTGGCGTCATCGTCCTGGAATATGATGAAGGCAGTGATATGGGCTTGGCCCTCGACCAAGTTAAAGAATACGTTGACCTGGTAAGAAACCTTCCCTCTGATTCTGAAACGCCCGAAGTATCAAAAGTTTCGTTAAATGAGGACGTTGCAACCATCATTCTTTCTTCGGATGGCACATTAGAAGAACTACGCCCACTTGCCTACCAGTATGAAAGAGAACTACTAGACAGAGGCGTTGCAAAAGTCGAGTTTATTGGCCTGCCATCTCAAGAGATAGCCATTCAGGTTGATAGCAAACAGATCAGCGCATTAAAAATGTCACTTCCCCAACTCGGCCAGCAAATACTCAATGCCAGTCAGGATATCCCAGCAGGTACCAGCGGAAAAAGTGAAGCAGCCAAAGAACTTAGAAGCATTGAACAGCGAAGAAGTGAAAGTGGCTTTGAATAGCTGGCCATACTAAGCGGAAGTAGTATGGCCAGCTGTT
>NZ_LWGJ01000335.1:0-26560 GCF_001635845.1 Oleiphilus sp. HI0132
CCCCCACATGCAAGCCGAAATTACTCCCAACCAAGCAAGTAACTTGAACGCTAATATGCTTGACCCTCTGATTGAACTATTGAATATCGGTGGCCCAGTCGTCTGGATTCTTCTTGCCCTTTCGGTAATATCCCTGTCTATCGTTTTGTTGAAATGTTGGCAGTACTTTTCGGCGAAGGTCGAACAAAGTGCAGAGTTGGAAGCCAGCTTGTCCGCATGGCAACAAGGCCGTTATGACGAGGCACTCAATACCTTAGACAATAAGCAAGCCATTCCAAAGCTAGTTCTTCATGCCATGGATGGTCACCTAGCCAACGAAGATCAAAACATTCTTGAGCGAGAGCTGACACGCCAAGCCAATCAAATCATCATGGACTTGCGCGGATTGCTGAAGCCATTGGAAGTCATTGCCACCTTAAGCCCATTACTAGGTTTGATGGGAACCGTGCTTGGTATGATTGAGGCCTTTCAGCAAATGCAGTCAGCCGGATCCAATGTCGACCCCGCTGTACTCTCAGGCGGTATCTGGCAAGCCTTGCTCACCACAGCCGCTGGCTTAGCCGTCGCTATCCCCGTTGCGGCAGCTTATGCCTGGTTTGACCGTCGAGCCGAGCGTGTTGCCCATCACATCAATGACTCGGTAAGTCGTGTCTTCACTAAGTTCTCTGCGAACAACACCCCTACCAACGACAGCCCTACCAAGATGGTGAACGAGACTCTTCATGTTGCTTAAGGTTCAAACAAAACCTAAGAACCTCGTCAGCCTAACCCCACTCATTGATGTGGTGTTTATCCTGCTGCTGTTCTTTATGCTCACCTCTAGCTTCAGTCAATTTCGGCAAATTGAACTTGGGCAGTTATCTCAGGGCGCGCACTCAAGTGCAGAACAAAACCGCCTGTTGATTCTCGATAGGAATTTGCTCGAATTAAATGGCACCCAATACTCACTTAGCGATGCAGCTCTCAGCGAGGGCTTAAAGGATATTGCGATGCAGCAGAGCTCTCTTATTGTTGCGGCACTCAGCCAAGTTGATATCCAAAGTTTGGTGTCTGTTCTTGATTTTTGCCGTGCTCAGGGCGTGAGCAATCTCAACCTTGCCGAGTCGGTATCGCGATGAAGCTTATTCATATCGAAGCGTCCAATAACAATAGCCTTAACCTGGACGGTAATATGGTCCCTGCGATCAATATCGTCTTCTTGTTATTGATCTTCTTTATGGTGGCCGGTCAGATTAAATCGCCAAGCAAGAGCCTGGAATTGCCCAATTCACAAAATGATCAGAAAGTGGACGCGAAGACGCTGGTACTGGAAATTCATGCAAATGGAGAATACTTACTGGAAGGTGAGCAAGTTAATGACGAACTTAGCAAAGTGTTTTCTGATCAGACGATCACAGAACTGAGTATACGCATTCACCGCCAGCTTCCCGCTTCTGCATTAGACCCGGTGCTAAAGCTGGCACGAACTTACGGCATGGAAAGCCTGAGCATTCAGACGATTCAGCCATGAAGATCAAAAGTGCTCACATAACAACAGCAAGTCTCTTTGCGATCGCGCTCCACTTTTCCCTGGCACTAGCTTATAGCATCTATAGCTTGCCCTCTACTATTGCCATAAGCGGAGCTCAACAAGCAGGTGAAGACGGCTTAATAGCAGGCCTGGGTCTGGCAGGAAGCTTTGTGGATACCAGTGCCGCGGCCTCAAGTGAAGAAGCAGCCAACGAGCAAGTTCAAGAAGAGCTTGTCGATATCAAAGAAACCCAAACACCAGACGAAGTCGCAGAAATCGAACCAGCGCTTGAAGCAATAGAAGAAACAATAGAAGAACCCACACCCGTCGAAACAATTGATATGGAGAAGAAGCAAACAGATCTGCCAGCCGAGCTTCCTGCTCCTGAGCAGGTGGCTAAAAAGCTAGAAACGACTCAACCAGAAACTAAGCAAGCAGAAACAAAGCAGGCTGAAGACAGCAAAACTCAGGAAGACATATTTGATAGTAAACAAAACAGTCGAGCAACTATCAAAGCAACGGGAACAGGGAAAAGCACTACGACAGGAGGTAAACCAGCTATTCAGCAAACTTATCTTTCTCGTATTCTCGCCCATGCTGCGCGCCACAAACGCTACCCACGAAGCGCCCGTCGAGCAGGTGTGACCGGCACTGTTCACGTTAATTTTTATCTAAAAACAAATGGTCGTCTAAAACGACCAAGGATTACAAAAAGTTCGGGAGACCCTCGCCTGGATCAGGAAGCTCTAGACATGCTGCTACGAGCTACCCCCTTTCCAGCGATACCAGAAGAATTGAGCAAGGACGGTCTCGACCTTACCTTGCCGATTGAATTTTCACTCAACTCATCCAACACGCTTTTTTAAGGAAGTATCATGTCTCACAACATTAATAATCCGGCCCGAGACTCGGAAACAAACCACACTACACAAAACCCGAAAACTTTTTCTACGACTCGTTCTTCTGGAACATTAGCCCTGGCGATATCCGGTGCTCTAATGACGGGTATGGCAAGCGCTGAAGAGCCCACTCCAGAAAGCATCAAGCTTGATAAGCTTAAAATTGAAGAGTCTGTCACACCCGACACAAACCCTTATGCGACACCAGGTTCCCCTTACCTAGCGGAACGCCTTTCTGACCCTCGCCGAACAAGAACACTGGCTGAAACTCCGGCAACAATAAATGTTGTGACGGCCACGCAGGTCGCCGAGTCTGGCCGTAGTGACTTGCGCACTATTTTGGATGGTCAGCCTGGCATTACCCTGGGAACAGGCGAAAACGGAAATGCCTTTGGTGACCGCTATGTTATTCGTGGTCATGAAGCGCGCAGTGATGTCTTCGTCGACGGCTTACGCGACCCGGGCATGACCATTCATGAAAGTTTCGCTGTTGAGCAAGTTGAAATCAGTAAAGGCCCTAGCGCGAGCTTTGCAGGGCGCGGCACAACAGGTGGAGCGGTGAACTCGGCAACCAAACGTGCAAGCACCGAGTATGACTTTGCGAAAGGCTCTATCGGTATCGGCACCGATTGGCACCACCGCGTCACGGCTGATATCAACCAGGTCATTGATTATGACACTGCCCTACGTGTTAACCTGCTTAAGTCAGGTGAAAATGTTCCCGACCGTGACCCGGCTGACCGAAATCGCGCCGGTGCAGCAATCTCACTATCTCACCAGGCAACAGATCAGCTAGAAATCGTTGCGGATGTCTATCATTTCCGAGGCGAAGACAGCCCGGACTTAGGTACCTACATAGACGGCGATACCGGAAAGCCTGTTAAAGATATCCCTTCTTATGTACAAGATGAGGACTTTCTGAAATCTGAAACCAGTACTGCAACGCTGCGTGTTGGTTATGAATTTAGCCCAACTTCGAGCATTGTGAATCTGACTCGCTACGGTATTACCGAGAATGGTTATGTTGCGACAGGAGCCCGAGGTACAACAGCTTACCCAACACTTGATGATGCTACGAATGATACCAATGGCTTTGAAACTGCTTCGTTAAGTACTCATCAAGGCTGGCAAGACGTTGATTATTTTGCCAATCAATTTAATTTTCTGACTACAAAAGAACTCGGCGAGACAGTTCATGACATCGTGATTGGTGTCGAATATACCGACCAAACGGTTATCAACGGCGTCTATAGCTACACTTCTGAAGGAGCCTCAAACTGCTTCACTTCAGGTCGACGTGGTGTTGGGGAAGGCTATTGTTGGTCAGACGAAAATGGTAATACCGCGACAGACCTCAATACATTGATTCAACGAGATATTGCCCAAGGTGATAAAGACTCAGATTGGAATGTTGAAACCCTTGCGCTCTATTTCATGGATACCGTCGAGTTAAGTGATAATTGGACAGCCTTTGGTGGCGTTCGTTACGACTATTACGACTACAGCACCTTCGCAAACTATGACCCTGATGGCCGAAGCGGCCCCTTAGAAAGTGAGTGGACTGAATTTGCTGACGACGGTGGCTATTGGAACGGCCATATCGGTGCCAGCTATCAGTTTATGGACAATGCAAACGTCTATGCCAGCTTCTCGACTGCAACCAACTTGAATGGTGGTGAGTCGGATGTAGGCACTAGCTGTGGCTATGGTGGTATCTGTGTCGATGCCAGCGACCCTCAATTAGGTGACCCGGAGAAAACACAAAGCATTGAGGTTGGAACGAAGTGGCAATTAAACGATGGCAAGTTACTTGCGACAGCCGCGCTATTCCGCATCACAAAAAATGATGTGATGGAGAGCCCCTCTGGCGATAGCTATAGCACGCTGGGCTCACTGAACACAGGCAAGAACCGAGTAGAAGGTATCGAACTTGGCTTAACGGGGAATATCACTGACAAAATCAGTATGTCTGCAGGTATTGCTGTGATGGATGCCGAAGTATTGGAATCCATTAACGAAGAGGATGAAGGAAAAACCCTAGCAAACTTTGCAGATACCTCTGCTTCGCTACATGTGAAATATCAGGCTACGCCACAATGGGCGATAGGTGGTACAGCCACTTATGAAGACGAGCGTTTTGTCGGCCAACCTGATACCGCAGCGAATGAAGAAAGAGGTATTCCAGGTTACACAGTCTTTGATGCCTTCGCGACTTACAAGCATAGCCAGGACCTAAGCCTGCGTCTTAATGTCGGCAACATCTTCGATACCGATTATTACTTGGCCGCTTACCGATCCGGCGCCTTTAATTACATCGGCGACCGTCGCAACGCACGCGTGACGCTTGACTTTAGTCTATAGCCTCTTGCACTAAAAAGTGGGTGGAACTGCCACCCACTTTTCCCCTTTTTATCATCAAGAGAATATATAGCGATGCAGGAAACAACGATACTCGCCCCCTTGGATCATATTCCCGCGGAGGTCTGTTGCGCTCAGGACTACGAGAGCTTGGCTGAACGCTTTATTGCCAAAGACCGATTCAACTATATTGCCAACGGTAGTGGGAAAGACCTAAGTCTTCGCCGCAATCGCAGCGCCTTCGAACAACTTGCATTGCAGCCTCGTCTGCTGCAAGACATGAGTACTAGTAAGACAGATATCAAATTTGCTGAAGCAGACTTGAGCGTGCCTTTTATGCTCGCACCAGTCGCCTATCAAAAACTCGTACACCCGGATGGCGAGCTAGCCACTGCGCATGCCGCCGATGCCATGGGTATTGGCTTAATCTCTAGCACCTTAGCCAGCGTTAAACTAGAGGAAACCGCCCCAAGTGAGCCAGGCGCAATTCGCTGGTTTCAACTCTATGCACAAGACAGTGAAGAGGCAACGCTACACTTGCTTCAACGAGCATTACTAAGCGGTTATCAGGCCATTATGCTAACACTGGACACACCACTACAAGCACCCAGCCACCAAACACTACGATCCGGCTTTCAAATGCCGAAAGAATTACAGCCAGTCAACCTAAGTGACTACCCAAATAACGGCGTTCAAAGCGCTGGAGCAGCCGGCATTTTCCAGCAGCATGTTCAAAAGGCTGTTTCACTCGAGCTGCTTAAGAAAATCATTGCGATCAGCCATGTCCCGGTATGGGCAAAAGGCATTATGAGCACTGAAGATGCTACTTACCTAAAAGATCTAGGCATCGCAGGGATCGTCGTGTCAAACCATGGCGGCAGAGCCCTGGATGGCGTACCCGCAAGCTTGACGGTACTACCCGACATTCGCCAAGCCTTGGGCGATGAATACCCGATTCTTTTTGACAGTGGCATTCGTAGTGGTGCCGATATATTCAAAGCCATTGCCCTAGGCGCTGATGCCGTTCTGATTGGACGTTTGCAAGTCTATGCCTTAAGCATTGCCGGTGCCTTAGGTGTCGCTCACCTGATCAAGCTACTCAAAGAGGAGCTTGAATACACCATGGCGATGACGGGCTGTCGTACAATCCAAGAAATTCGTCATGCAAACCTTAGAAAGCTGGGGACTCCTTTATGCTAATCGTCATACCCAAAGTGTTATCAAGCGAAGAAGTGAAGCAATTCCGAAGTGCCCTGGATAAATCCTCGTGGCGTGATGGCAGCCAAACCGCCGGTGGCATCGCTATTCACGTCAAACACAATCGTCAACTCGATGACCTGGGCGACACCGCTCAACAACTGGGCCGTGAAATTCTGCGCAAGATATCTCAACATCCTGTTTTTATCTCTGCGGCACTGCCTGACAAAATCTTCCCGCCAAAATTTAATTGCTACGGAGAAGGCGAAACCTACGGCAATCATATCGATGGTTCCCTGATGCAAATACCGGGCACCGCTCAAACAATGCGCACCGATGTTTCATCCACTTTATTTCTGAATTCGCCAGAAGAATATGAAGGTGGCGAGCTCCAAATTCATACTCAGTACGGCATACAAAGTGTCAAATTAGAAGCGGGGGATATGGTGCTCTACCCTTCCACCAGTTTGCATCAGGTTAGCCCCGTCACAAGAGGGCAACGCCTAGCATCGTTCTTCTGGACGCAAAGCATGGTGCGTGAAGATAGCCAAAGACAAACGCTTTATGAACTCGACCAAAGCATTCAAAACCTAAGCGCGGAACTTGGCTCTGACCATAATCAAGTCACGACCTTAAGCGGCCTTTATCACAACCTAATTCGTCGCTGGGCATCCCCATCATAAGCAAGCCTTATTCAATACCATCGCACCCGAACGGACATAAACATGAGACTTTTTCGACCACTTAAACTGCTGGTGATAAGTATTAGCCTTCCTTTCTGCTTCACCCCCGCTCAAGCCGAAGAGCTTATGGTGTACTCATCGCGTAATGCGAGTTATCTAACACCGATGTTCAATCGCTACGCTTCTGAAACAGGTGTTTCGGTCAGCTACACCATTAACAGCAGTGAAGCACTCATCCGAAAGCTCGAAGCTGAAGGAGAGGAAAGCCCGGCGGATATCTTCCTAACGACAGGCGCACTCAATCTGTCACTGGCCTCTCAAAAAGGCGTGCTTGCCAGTATCTCTTCTCGTATCCTGAAAAAAACACTGCCTGAACACCTTCGTTCAAAAGATGATGACTGGTTTGCAATAGCGAAACGCGCCCAGGCGATTGCTTATCACCCTGAAAAGCTTAGCGAATCTGAACTGCAGACTTATGCCAACACCTACGCCGCTCTCGCCGATAGTAAATGGAAAGGCAAGCTGTGTTTACGCTCATCAAGAACTGAGTATTCCCAATCACTGCTAGCAGACCTAAGCCACCGTTATGGCGAAGCAAAAATGCAGACGGTAATGAAAGGCTGGATAAGCAATCTCGCCCATTCACCTGTATCTGACGACTTGGAATTATTCACTGCACTGGAAACAGGAGTTTGTGAGCTAACAATTGCCTACTCCTATTACTTGCCTCGTCACCTTTTGACTCACCCGAATTCAAAAATAAAACTCTTCTGGCCTGAACAGAAAGACGGCGGTGTGCATATCGATATCACCGGCGCAGGCGTCGTAGCCGATTCCGACAATAAAGAACTCGCGCAAGATTTTTTAGAATGGATGCTATCTAAACAAGCACAATCCCAATACTCACGACTCAGCATGGAATACCCGGCTCACCGAAGAGTCTACCCGGACCGAGCTGTCGCCAAGCATGGAAAATTTAAAGAGAACAAAACCCATGTTGAAGAGTTTTCGCCTTATCAAAGCACTGCGAATGCTATCGCGAGGAAAGCTAGGTATAAGTAAGCAATGTCTGGCTAGGGGTATGAAGTTTTCAATCGTAGCCTGTTTTTAACAGACATGGTCGGCTTGGTCGTTAAAGTGCCACAGGCACACCTAATAGGCCATTATCAATATGGCCTCATTGTCCTGATTTAAGGCTGTCGCAGATTTTTGACTTTGAGCACGCAGCTTTATTAAATTACCGATAACGGGTTAGCCAATATCTCCTTGAGCCTATTCGGCGTATCCATTCTTACACCAAGTATACTTATGACACCTACCCCACCACTTTTAAGCTCCTTCAGGTAAATCACCTCATTCTCATAACGAGTAAAATGAATACTTTCAGTTGTGATGTCTGAGATCATATCAAGAGGAAAAACTCGGGGTCTTAAACCATTGTGTTTACCGGTGTTTGAAATTTCATCTATAGCGTCAAAAAGCCCATCAATATACTTGTCAGCTTGGTTTTCTCCAAATCGTTGAAAACCATAATCCCAAATACTATCTAGCTGAGCCATGGCTAAAGGGGAGTATTTAGCTTCAATCGTCATTTTTTAGGCCATTTCTTTTCAAAGCTCTATTTTTAAATTCATCTCGTTTTATTGGTTTAAATTCGCTTTCTTCAAATCTCAAGCCTTCATTTAAAGAAGACCTAACACGTTCCCACTTAGCCGAATCTTTCCGCTCCATATCTCTACGAATAAGATCTCGTAAATACTCACTGGGAGTCTCATATTCTCCGTTTAAGCCGGTACATTCTTCTAAGTGGCTGCGTAAGCTGCCAGAAACTCGTAACGTAACATTTGGGTTGGCCATATAATCATCCTCAAGTTGCACATATATATATTAATAGATAGTGCAACCTTTGACTAGAAATACATTGAAGAAGAACCCTGGCAGTGGAAGTAACGATTGTTTAGTGGCTTTGCTTATTACACTACTTTATGAAAACCAAGCACGTAACAAACCATAAACAAGAACCAATAGAATGATCCGAATAATTGACAGTTTGAAGGAACGCAGTAAAACAAAAATACTTGCGACAACGGCCATATCTATAGGCTCTTTTACAGAAGTTATATATACAGGGCTATAGAGCGTTGCTGCTAATAAACCCACCACGCTTGCATTAACACCCACAATGGCACCCGACACTCTTGGATGCTCGGCCAAAACTTTCCAGTGTTGGTTAAACGCTAAGACAAGTAAGAACCCCGGCAAGAAAATCCCCAATGTAGCGATAAATGCGCCTATTAGCGGGCTCTCGTGACTCATCGCTCCTAAGTACGTGGCGAAAGTGAACAAGGGCCCTGGCAACGCTTGGGCGACCGCATAACCGGTGATAAAACTTTCATGTCCTATGGATTGGGCGAAATAATCTTGTAGTAAAGGCAGCACCACATGGCCACCACCAAAGACTAAACTGCCAGCGAGGAAGGTTTCGGAAAACAAGGCAAAGCCATCTAAAACACCGGAGAGGCACACAACGAAGAGCACAATAAAAAATAATGTACTGAATGAAAATGACAAACCAATACGGCCAGCTTTCTCTACAGACTTGCTACGTAGAGAAAATAAACCAAACATTGCAGCAGCCGAGATACAGAGTATTTGAACAAACGGAACGGGGAAAAGCCATATGATGAGGCATGTAACGAAAGCCAAGAGTTGCGTTGTTTTAGTTTGGCAAAAGGACTTCCCCATCGATAATACTGCGTCAGCCACTACCGCAACGGCGAGTAACTTAAATACGTGAATAAGAGAATCTAGAATAGCGTTGGAACCAAAGTTCGTTAAACCCACGGCTACTAGCAGCATGATAAGGAAAGAAGGCAAGGTAAACCCCACAAAAGCCAAGACTCCTCCAAGTAAGCCCATACGATGAAGACCAATAGCGAATCCTACCTGACTAGATCCGGGGCCAGGTAGAAACTGGCTTAAAGCGATTAGCTGGCTATATGAAGATTCGGAAATCCACTTTTTGTCTTCAACGAAGGTTTTACGAAAATAGCCTAAGTGAGCGGCTGGCCCACCAAAACTAGTGCAACCTAAGATAAAGAACTGGGTAAACAATGATATTGCGTTGTTCATAAGAGCAAAGAAAAATAAGATACGGTGGAAGAATGAAAGTTGAGGTCAGAATAAAAAACAGGCGTTTTTATTCTGCCGCCAATTGTCGCTCGACATAATACAGCCCTTGTTTATATAAAGGCTTTAGGTTTTCTTCTGACACCCAGTTGTACTTTGCGCAATATATTTCCTTAAACTTTTCGATATTGTTATGCGCTTTAAAGTTGGTCGCCAAAACAAAAGCTGTGTCATGAGCGTATTTAAGCGCTGATAAGAAAAGCTGGTTATATTCGTCCAGTTCCGCGGCCGAGAGAGTCGGGTATTTTTTAGCGAAGCGTTCCTGTGTCGAGACTTGCCAGTTCTTACCAAAAGCCATGGCTAACTGCAGACCTTCATTCAGCATGTCATTTTTTTTATTGGAACGCTTTCTAGAAAAAAGTGATGATAGCAAAAGGAATCTCCGATGGGCTTAATCGCGAACTGTCATGAATATTATCTTAATAAGGTCCTTATCTATAGGGCTAATCACCAAAACTCTCTACAGTGTAGCGTTCAAGTTCTATTGATTCATTCCAATAGTCCAACGTCAATCCAGCTTTGGCTTTAAGGTGATTTAAAAAATCAGACTTATCTGGCAGCTGCTCCCAGACAGAGGGTAGAAAAGTTGCTCTTCGATTACCCAACGTCAATATCAGGCCATCTATACCGACACGTAGTTGAGATAGTAAGTCTTGCTCTGAATTCACCTGCATCGGCTCTGGGGTGCTGAGTACAGAAATATGATATTGGAGTTTCTCGTATTCGCTCTGTGACATAGGCGAAAAGCGGGAGTCATTAAATGCTGCACGGTAAGCATTCTCTGCAATATCGAGCACTAGAGGCCGATAAGCCTGAAGGGAACCTATACAGCCGCGTAATTCTCCGCTAATTTTCAATGTAACAAAGCTGGCAAACTCTTTTTCTAGCTCAGCATCATAGTCACCGATTTGAACGGACAAAGGCCTACCGTGATCTAAGCCATGCCTGATAGTTGCTTGTGCTATAGCGATCAGTTGCTGCTGATGCTGTTCATTCAAGGCATTTCTCCTTTTATAAATACGCTAGCTTAGGTAAAACTCCAAGCACCGTAGCCAACCACTCTATCTTTATCTCCAGCAGTATCACCTGAATTACACAGTGCCAAGCGATGCGGCGTCAGATCACGTTTTAGTGCGATTTGAAGTAATCCATTCACCGGGTTTCGGCCACAGGCATCGTCATATTCAATCAAGTCTGCCTGAAGCGTGTCGATAGCTTCGGCAGTCTTGCTATCCTTTTTACTAGCGACTTCGTAGCTCAGAAAATGACTCAGGTCAGAACTGATGACAAACAAGGTATCTTCGCCACCCCATAAGGAATCAATCACCTTGGCAACCTGATGCTTATCCGCATCTCCAACAACTAAGGGAAGCAAACTGAAGTCGCCTAATAGCGCTTGTAGAAAAGGTAATTGAACTTCGAGGCTATGCTCCTGAAGGTGGGCCTGGTCAAGCGTTTGAGCTAGCCCCTTAAGCTCAAGTTTTTGGGTCGCTAGGTAATCAAGTTCGATCATTCCCAAGGGAGTCTCATAGCTATGGAAGTGGCTACTGGCCAAACCTTTAAAACCATAATGATGGGATGGCCCCAAGAGAACGACTCGTTTGATTTTATCGACATAGGGTAGCAAACTCGCGTAAGCCGAGGCAGCGACCGCACCTGAATAGATATACCCTGCATGAGGCACGATAATCGCTTTTGGCTGAGCTGCCGGTACTTCTGGCAAGACCGACAAGGCGATTTTCATACAGTCATCAATATTAGCGCGCAGCTGCTGCGGGTTGGACGGGTAAAACTGTCCTGCCACGGCAGGAGAACGACTCAAATTCATAGGTGAAGCCCTCCGTTTGTGCAAGGGAAATCGACTCGGCACATTGAGATTGACAAACTTAACCCCAATACTGATAAGTATAGAGGCCATTGATAAAAGGAAAAAGTAATTAGCTAGCAGAATCAAGGCAAAGCTAAGTGCCCGGCATGTGGCGCAGACTGTCCGGGATATTTCTCACAAGATAATGAATAGTGGAAAAGCTATGAGGCTCTTTATCGCAACCCCCTTATCAAATACAACACAAGCTGAAGTGTTACAGTATCAGCCGCCAACAGCTGAGGGCGCTCGCTTACTTCGCCCTGAACTCTTGCATATGACCTTACAGTTTATTGGTGAAGCAGAGCCTAAGGTGGTCAGCCAAGCACTGCAGAATATCCAATTCAATGCCTTTAGTACTCACTTCACTCAAACCGGAGTCTTTTCCCCTAAAAAGAGTAAGAACATTTTATGGCTCGGGCTCGCCCTGAATGATGACTTAGCTCGGCTGCAAAAAATGATTAGCCACTCACTACGCGAAGCGGGCATCAAAATCGACTCCCGTCTGTTCACCCCACATATCACGTTGGCGCACTGTAAGCACAGTATGGATAAGGCCTATATCGACGCATTCGTCAATCAAGAGCCCATCGCCTGGCCTTACCAGATTAATCAATTTCACCTATATCGTAGCCATAATAAAGGCGGGCAACTGCACTATGACATTATAGAGAGCTACTAGGTTTAAACCTCTGTATCGCTCAAACATACCGCGTAACGTATCTGTTCCCAGTCATAGCCCTCACCCAAGGCCTCGAATACTGGTTTGATTCGTTCAGGCTTGTTCAAGCTTAGCCATTGTGCCTGAATACCCGCTATTTGTTCTGGCGATATCATCGTACTGACATCAACGTCTTCCCCATGAAAAGCCAGACGATATATATGGCTAATTATCGTAGACTTACTTAAACCTCTCGTTTTGGCGATCTCATTGGGTGACTGCCCTTGCTGATAGAGCGAAAAGGTCTCTCGATGCGTATCGCCTAGTTTCGCCATAGTAAAGTCACTACGCGCAGGTTTAGGCGGCAACTTTTTCCGCACAGGCCCATCAATAAGTAAGCGATCACTCTCATCAACCAATCTGGATATTAAGGCAACGAAGGGTTCACCATACTTCTCACACTTATGATCCCCCACACCGCTGACCGTCAAGAAGGCGGCTAAGTTCCCAGGCTTAAGCCGAGACATATCTTTTAAGCTTGCATCTGAAAAAACGGTATAGCCCTGAACTTTATCCTTCTGCGAAATTTCTTTTCTGAGCCCTTTTAATGCCTCAAACAAAAGATGCTCAGCCTCGCTAAGATCGGCGTGCTTGTTCACTTTTTTCTCAACCTGATTGATTTTTGGATCTACAGGCTCACATAGCTGAACTGTCTTATCTCCTTTCAAAACAGCCATCGATAAGTCCGTCAGATGCAGTGTACTGCCTTGAGAAAAGTCGAGTGATAGATAGCCGCGATCAATCAGCTGTGTAATGTAGTGAGACCAGTCTTTCCAGGCGATGTCCTTACCTGCGCCGTAGGTCTTGATAGTATTTAGACCCGACTCCAATACCGCGCGACTCGATGAAGCTCTCAAGATATCAATTAACATATTAATACCTACAGCCAAATTGCGCTGCTGAACTCTAAAGCAAGCAGACAGGGCTTTCTGAGCGATGACTGTGCCATCGAAGCTTTTGGGTGGATGAATGCAGTGGTCGCAGTGCCCACAACCTTCTTCTCGATGCTCACCAAAGTAATTCAGAACAAAATTGGTACGACAAGAAAGCGTTTGGGTAAACTCCCAAAGCCGGCTAAGCTTGGCTAATTGCACTTGTTTGAAGCGCTCATCGGCATCGCTATCTTCGA
This sequence comes from Oleiphilus sp. HI0132, assembly GCF_001635845.1. NCBI lineage: Bacteria > Pseudomonadati > Pseudomonadota > Gammaproteobacteria > Oceanospirillales > Oleiphilaceae > Oleiphilus > Oleiphilus sp. HI0132. Next base: position 13,551 of record NZ_LWGJ01000335.1, read on the forward strand.
TAAAGCCTGTCAGGGTTTTCATATCACCAAAACCTGCAAACAGTAGCGCTTTGGCCTCTTCGCCATCTCGCCCGGCACGGCCCATTTCCTGATAATAGCTTTCAATATTTTTTGGCAGGTTATAGTGAATTACCCAGCGAATATTCGGTTTATCGATACCCATACCAAAGGCGATGGTAGCGCAGACTATCTGGATATCATCACGCAAGAACTTGTCTTGCACCTCTGCCCTACGTTCACTATTCATCGCTCCGTGATAATGCTCGGCAATGTATCCGGCATCACGTAATTTCGCTGCCGTTTCTTCGGTACTGCGGCGGCTCAAGCAATAAATAATACCGGCTTCCTTGCCTTGCGTTTGCAGAAACTGGTAGATCACCTGAATTCGTTTTTTAGCTGGCAAGACCTCTATTTCAATATTTTTACGCTCAAAACTGGATACAAAGGTCTCGCAGTTGACCAAGCCTAGTTGCTGACGAATATCTTGCTGTGTCGCAGTATCTGCGGTTGCAGTCAAGGCGGCTACCGGCACATTGGAGAACAAACGTATCAGCTCGGTTAGGCGAGTATATTCAGGACGGAAGTCATTCCCCCATATTGAAACACAGTGCGCTTCATCAATGGCAATTTGCACGATATTCAAACGACTCACCCAATTCAAAAAACCTCTTGAAACAGCGCGTTCGGGTGATACATATAAAAGCTTAAGTGCACCACTTTCCGCTCGGGTTCGAATCATCTGCTCCTCATCACTGCTGCAGGCACTATTTAGCGCCTCAGCTTGAATACCGCTAAGTTGAAGTGCTGAGACTTGATCCTGCATTAGTGCGATAAGAGGTGAGACAACAATACTCAAACCGTCCAGCATGACAGCGGGCAGCTGGTAACAAATAGACTTACCACCACCGGTAGGCATAATCACCAGGCTAGACTGGCCCTTAAGTGTACGTTCGATGGCACCCGCCTGATTGAGGCGAAAGGCATCATAGCCAAAGTAAGATTTTAGGGCGTGAAGCGCCGTGTCCATATTCATAGGTCGTTCTCCTGAAAGGGGCTGTGATTCTTAACTTCCCTTTGGGCATCATGAGGAGACACGTCGGGCAGGTCTTTCCAATTTATCGGCATCGCAAATTCCTTTTGCTAATGATTGAATTCACGAGAAGCCTAGCAAATATAGTGGGTCGCATGCAAAGTCGGCCAACACGATTTACATTACAATAGGCCAAAATATTAAACGCCATTCTGGCAACTAAACTAGATGGAACACCTCCTAAATGCTAAAGTAAGCAGATGCTAACTTCCTATAAGCCAATAACGCTAATAATAAAGCGCTCAATAGTCCTATTAGCACTGTTTTTATCAGCTTGCGCCAGCTTTGATCAGACCAACATTAAACCCGGTCAGCGTGTTGATGGCTTTACTTTCTCTTTTGAAGTGCCTACAGAAACACCCTGGTTTGCAGTCGTATATGGCACAAGTCATCGTCTGAAACTCAGCCAATTAAACCAAGACGATAGTTACTCCATTCTAGTCACCTTAACTCGCGGCCCAAGAAGCGGTATGTATTCGAGTGCCAACGCGCACTTACAGGCACTAAAGCGCCACCTGCAATTAGAACGGCAGCCAAAAGGTTTAGTCCTCCATCACCAGGCACAAGCCATTGATACACGCTATGGCGAATTATGCATTCGTCAAACCAGTAATAGCGAAGACTGGCGAGGTCGAGCAAAGCCCGGCCCAGCGCTGATAGACAGTATCACCCTGACCTGTCCTCACCCCGGCTTCGCAAACGTACTAATCAGCACGACGCTAAGCCGACGCTATGAAACTCACGCAGCAACACTTGAACTAACAAACTACGCAGACCAACTTTTCGCTTCATTCGAGTTTGAACCAGATTATTGAAAACACCATTCCGAAAAGTAAGGGTTTTCTCATTCTCTGAACTGAGTTAGTTTTAGCACCAGTCAAGTTCAAGGAGCGCATCATGAAAAAAATCATCATAAGCAATAGCGGGAAAGCAAATGTATTACAAGTTCAAGAGGCTGCCGACCTGGTGGCTGGTGATAAGGAAGTTCGTATTGCAGTGAAAGCTGCGGGATTGAATTTTGCTGATATTTTGGCTCGACAAGGCCTCTACCCTGATGCGCCGAAAACGCCTTGTACCGTTGGCTATGAAGTATCGGGTGTCATTGATGCTATCGGCACAGGCGTAGATGAATCCTGGCTAGGCAAGGAAGTTATCGCCTTAACACGCTTTGGCGGCCAAGCTGAGCAAGTCACAGTGCCCCTACAACAAGTATTTGATAAACCAGAAACGCTCTCCTTCGAAGCCGCAGCAGCAATCCCCGTAAACTACCTTACCGCCTACCAATTACTCGTCGCGATGGGAGGCTTACAAGCTCATGAGAGCGTTCTCATTCACAATGTGGGAGGTGGTGTCGGTCTTGCTGCACTGGAAATCGCCAAGCATATTGGCGCTACAATTTATGGTACTGCTAGCTCAAGGAAGCACAAGTTCTTAAAAGAAAAGGGCTTGGATCACGCAATAGATTACCGTACCCAGGATTGGAAGAAAGAACTTCTCGCCCTCACCAATAGCCGCGGTGTCGACTTGATCACAGACCCTATTGGCGGCGATAACCTGAAAAAAAGTTACAGTGCCTTAGCTAACACCGGCCGACTAGGCATGTTTGGTATTTCCTCTGTGTCCGACTCGGGAATCAAAGGCAAGTTGAATATGCTTAAGATGATTGTGCAAACACCTTTTTATCACCCTTTTGGTTTAATGGATCAGAACAAAGGCGTATATGGTGTCAATATGGGGCATTTATGGCATGAACATAAGAAGATTGATATCTGGATGAAAGAGATACTAAAAGGCTATGCTGAAGGCTGGATCAAGCCTCATGTCGATAGCACGTTTTCCTTCAAGGATGCAGCCAAAGCGCATGAGCATATCGAGCAACGCAAGAATATTGGTAAAGTAATTTTAGTCCCCTAACTCACAATGAAAGCAAGGCTCTTCCATTTATTGGCTTGCTGAGCCTTCGCATATTCTAGAAGGTATACTGAGCCAACATACTGACACTAATAGAATCGCTGTCACGATAGACTTGCGGGCCCTCAAGTACGCGGTATCGCTTACCCTTAAGGAACAAGACTTCCGCCCCTAAGCGCAGCGCACTGTCTTCTTCCTGCCACATTAACGCTAAGGTATGACTACGCCCAAACTCGTTATTTTCTTGGTCCATCTGATCTTGGTCATCAATACCAAACTGGTCATAGCGATAGCTGATTCGATAGTCATTCAGACGGTAGGAAAACATGCCGTACAGGCTGTAGAAATCTATATCAATGCCAGGACCCGCTCCCATTTCAGAGCTGCCTTGAGAGGTTTCCGATAAGAACTCCCAGCCCTCACTAATACGCCAAGCCAAGCCAGCCATAGCAAAGCGGGTTTTCCAGGCATATTCTGCATGTAGAAGTGTCGTATCGCCCCGGTTATCGACCCAAGTGAGCTTTATATTCAGCTCATCCAAAGCCAGTGATGACCTCAGCGCATACCCTGGCCGACCATCAAGATCTAGACCAAAAGGTTTAGTACCGTCATCTCGCTGCCCCGCAAAAATCTGCCCGTATTGAAGGTTGCTGAGCTCAGGCAAGGCCAATACATCACCCAATACCGTGCGCTGACGCCCGTAAGTCCAACCTCTATAGGCCAACAAAGCGCCCATTGAATCATTACCACCAAAGATCGTTGCAGCTGCCGATAACTCTGGCCCACTATCAAAATGATAACGATAAGACATGTCTAAGCCGATAGGGTGAAACTCCTCACCTATCCAGCTATTGAGCGAAGAGTAGCTAATGGTATAAGGGGATTCCCAGAAGCGATCTATATTTTCCATTGAGGTCGGTAAGAAAAACTGGCCCAGCTTAACACTAAGCGCTTGATTGAAGTCGATATCATGACGATACCTTGCGCTCCACTCTATCACCCCAAGAGAGCGAACGGAGCTATCATTACTCGTACCTTGTGCTTGGATATGAGTACTCAATTGAAAGGCAGAAGAAGGCCGGTACCGATACTCGATATTTGATTCAAATAGGCCTGAAACCGAGCTATCCTGGTCACCCTGTCCAAAACGTCCCAGCCCACCATTGAGCCATGTATTTCCGCTGTCTTGATAGTTGGTAACAAGCGTCACATTGCCGATAAAGCGGTGTGGGCTATTCTGCTTTGCATGCACAAGTGCGCTGCTGATCAAAGCGACTAGAAGCAAGGCGGCACAGATAACTGAAGAGTGTTTTATTCTGAATGCTTTGTTTAGCCTTGTTCATCGAAAAAATAATGCTAGTACTCACTGTTTACATCATAGCCTTTAAACCAGGTAACAAAGTCTGCCGAGTTTTGTGGGCGAGAGATATAGTAACCTTGTAACTTATCGCATCCCCATGTTTCGAGTAAGGCCCAAGACGCTCTGTTTTCAACCCCTTCAGCAACGACAGTTAAACCGAGCTGATGAGCCATGTCTATCGTTGACTGGACAATAGCCTGGTCATATTTACTTTCATCCAGTTTCAAAACAAAGGCCATATCGATCTTTAGCTCGTCTACGGGTAAATCTTTAAGTTGGCTCAAAGATGAATAGCCTGTGCCATAATCATCAATCGCCAAGATAATCCCTTGGTCTCTTAATTGATTAAGCACTTTTAGGGCTTGAACCGGGTTATCAATCATCGCACTTTCGGTGACTTCAAGAATTAGCGAAGAAGTAGAGAGGCCGTTTTTCTCAAGCTCTTGCGCCACATAATCGGGTAGGTCATCGTTGGCCAGATCATAAGCCGAGAGATTGACTGCCATTTTTAGGTCTATCCCTTGAGTTCTCCAAGCAGCGGCTTCACGCAATACACTAGCAATCACCCAACGCGTTAGCGGTGGCATCAAGCCAGACTGTTCAGCAAGACCAATGAACTCTTCAGGTGAGATAAAGCCCAACTCGGGATGAATCCAACGAATCAATGCCTCAACCTGGGTGACTTTGCCTTGCTTAAGCTCCAGCTTTGGCTGATAGAACATGCATAAGGAATCTTGATCGATCGCCTCTTTCAAATCGTTGACCAGGCGCGTTTGCTTAAGATGCTTTTCATCACTACCTGGCTGATAAAGCAACAAAGCAAGCTTCTGCTCATTCGCTTCATTGAGCGCTATGTCCACACGCCTCATTAATTCATCAGTTCGTTGACCATGCTGTGGATATAAAACCACACCCGAGGTAAATGCAATGGGGAGCTTAAGCTCGTTTATTTGATAGGGCTCAATAATCGCTTCTAAAATTCGATTCGCTCGTGCAGATACTTCTGGTTCTGTATCTGCCTTGAGCAATAACAAGAACTCATCCGCCCCCAGCCTTGCAGCACTATCATCCTCACCCATCAGCGAAGAAAGGCGCTTGGCAATACTAATTAGAAGCTGGTCGCCGATATGATAACCAAAGGTCGTATTCACTTGTTTGAAGTGACGAACATTCACCTGCATCAGTGCAAATATGTCTGAATCACCATCGCTTTGCTCAAGCAGGGTTTCAATCTTCTCTTGTATCGAAGCGCGATTAGCCAAACTCGTCAAAGTGTCGTGAAAGACTTGATAGAGAATTTTGTCTTCTCGATCAGCGATGCCCCGCTGCATATGACTTAAGCTGTTAGCTAGTTTACCTATCTCGTTCTTCTTAAAAAGATCAAAATCAATTTCTCCCTTATAATCACCCTGGCTAATTCGTTCTGCCGCACTCACCAGCGTATTAACCGGTCGTGTAATATTTCGGGCAATAATAAAGGCAATAAAAGCCGATAGTAGCAATGCAACGGATGCAATAATGAGTATATGGATTTTTAGTGGTGAAAATTTGGCAATAGCCAAAGACAAGGAGGTACTCAATACCGCATTCACTTGATAATTATCAGCCTTCACCAATGAAGTCACCAGCGCTAAAAAAGACTCTCCCTGGTATGTCATGTGCAACCAGTCACCCTGAGTTTCATAGACCCTCATTGCTGCGTTAGTCTGCTCATCCAGAGTCGACAACTCAAAGCGGCGCTCATTGCTATCCCAACCCGAAAAGCTCACCTCCAGCGTTGTCAGCTCTTTTAACTGCCGAGCAAGCTTATCGTCAATTTGGAAACCTACGGCTGTCCAGGCAGACGTAACCGGCGCAAGTACCGGCAACATCAGAATTTGGTAGGGTAAGCCATCTAATACAACGGTTTGCATCAGACCGCCATTTTCCTCTGCTTCTGACAACAAGTGCTTAAAGGGGAAGTTCTGGCTTTTACCTGTGCTGGCAATCAAGTCACCTTCGAGTGAGGCGATCATCATCAAGTCAGCGCCTATTCTAGCCCCATGATTGTCGAGCACTGAGCCAATAGTTGAACGGTCCTGATCCAGCACAGCGGCTTTAAAACCAAAGTCTGAGGTCAGTACCTCAGCAGACTCGAACAACTGGTTACCTCGCAGCGCCAGTAACTGTTCAAAAACCTTTTGACCTACGACGAGCTTCTCTCTCGCCTGCTCAGCGACACTATTGTTAGTCGCTAATAACACTGCCGAAATCGTCATAATCGACGAGACAATAATTAAACTTAAAAAGGATAGTAGGATTTTTTTTCGCAAGCTCAAGTCAATAATCATCGCGATCCCTTCTATACGCTCTGAACTGACGTCGCGTCTTTTCCTTTTTGAGCTTCAAGGTAATCGTGACTGTTTCATGCTTACTATCGATAGCTTTTCTAACTAAACCGGCTTTCCCCTCTAAGCGAGGATGCCAAATGAGCAGTTCTTCAGCTGTCTGAGAAAAGGTAAGTTTGCCGCTTTCATCGCTCACACCATAATTAGGCCATGGTGACACATAGATATAGCCCAACATTGAGTCATGAATATTGCAACCTAGTGCCACTAAACCCGGCTGATTAAAGGTAATCGGCTGTTCGGGAACTCCTTGATATAATTTAATTTCAAACTTTTTGGGTTGGGAAAAGGAATAGACATGGTGACGGATATTATCACTATTGGGAAAGACAACCGCTTGCCCTTGGTCTATCGCCAATACATGAGGTACAAAGGCAATATCAAGCTGATCCATAATGGCCGGCGTTTCCTCTGCTTGCTCAATATTTCCTTCGGGTATCGCTACATAAGCGTCTTTAACCGGTTTACCGTTCTGATCAAGCACTAAAACCTCAAAAGCAGCTAAGGGTGTCGAACAGAAAACAAGTAAACTAATCATTGCAAAAACAAGTGGGTTAACACGGCTCACTAACACTCTCCAGTCGCTATAGAAGTCCTTAGACGCTGTTAATCAGTGTAGGTTCAAAAACCGGAATCAGAAAGAAGTCAGGTGACTATTTTTTGATTCCGATTAAGGGTCGTTCGATTATACTTAGCCAGAGCCGACGAATTCGAATCACACCTAAATAGCCTAGTAAATTTAAATTATAGGCTATAGATATTAGTCCTACAGCATGCTTAAATAGGCTTCTACGCAAGGGATAATGCGTTAATAACAAAAATGAAGCCGTGCACTACCTTCTACCCAACAACCATAGCAGCTGACCATGAAAGTCCGAACGCCATCATCACTCCGCCAACCGAGCTAGAATCGGATGATGCGGTTTCTGGCCTGGACATTCTTTCAAACTTTCAACGTTCAGATGTTACTAGCGAACTGAATATCTCGACTATGACTGATAATAACAAAGGACAAACTATCCCCTTCAACATTCAATCATTTGGTTTCAGTGATGTAGGTAATAAACGAACTCAAAACCAGGATGAAATCCTGGTAAAAGATTCTGATTCATTATGGCTTGTCGCTGACGGTATGGGCGGTCATGTTGATGGCGATAAAGCTAGCCAGGAGATTGTAAGGCAACTATCTGAAAAGGAACTACCAGTAAACCTTTTCTCCAAAGTAGATGCAATTAAACAAACTATACAAAATGTAAACACCGAGATATTTAGCTATGCAAAGGATAATCAACTAACGTGTGGCAGCACGGTTGTACTTCTGGCGCTTGAGAATAACAAATCTACCTTCTTATGGGCTGGGGATAGCAGGCTTTACTTATGGAGACGCGGTGAACTAACTCAATTGTCTTCAGACCACTCAATCTATAACTTATATAAAGAATCAGGTCTACCGACAGAAAACATTCAAAACAATGCAATTACTCGAGCGGTAGGTGTTGATGAGAACATTGATCTGGATATCGGTTTTCTAGACTTGGCTGTGGGCGATAGACTAATGCTGTGCTCCGACGGTCTGCACGACCCGGCTGGAGATGAAGGCATCAAGTATGCTCTATCCCTAGATACCCCGGAAAGTGCTGCGGAGAACTTAAAAAGCACCGTACTCGCGGGTGAGGCTAAAGATAACTTATCAGGTGTTTTTACTTGGCTGTAGCATTATCGATCAAAACTAGCTTCAACTAAAGCCCACACTGACACAGATTCTTGGAAACTAACATGTCAAAGACAAGCCACCTCAAAAAGGTGACATGTTACTAATTCAACTGTTGGGAAAAGGTATCTCTACATGCCACTAAACGGTATACCCGTTAATTCGGCAATCTCCTTTTTCCAAGTCGCAATATCTTGCAGAGTAAACTTACTCAAATGGTCATGGCCACACGCTCTCGCCATCACTTGCATCAAGTGTGTCGAGGATTTAAAGAAGCGTTCAAGCTGCTGTGCAGAGGTGTCAATATCCAGCTTAGCTCTGAGTTCAGGTTTTTGTGTCGCAATGCCTGCCGGACAAAGGTTGGTATTGCACATCCTGGCAGCAACGCAGCCAATAGATTGCAAAGCAGAGTTTGAGATCGCAATGCCATCGGCCCCTAGGCACATTGCTTTGATAAAGTCTGAGGGCACTCGCAAACCACCAGTAATTATTAGCGTGACATCATGACGTTTACGGTCATCCAGGTAGCGCCTAGCGCGTGCCAAGGCTGGCAAAGTAGGCACAGAAATATGATCTCTAAACAAACTCGGTGCTGCACCAGTACCACCACCACGGCCATCGAGAATCAGATAGTCTGCACTGGCTTGCAAGGCAAACTCAATGTCTCTCTCGATATGATTAGCAGATAACTTCATGCCAATGGGGATACCACCCGACACCTCACGAATGCGATCAGCGAAGTGTTTAAAATCTTTAGGGCCATTCATCTCAGGAAAACAAGAAGGCGATATAGCATCCACACCTTCAGCCAAACCTCTTACCTCAGCAACCTTTCCACGCACTTTGGCTCCTGGAAGATGACCTCCGGTACCCGTTTTCGCGCCTTGCCCACCCTTAAAGTGGAAGGCCTGAACTTGTTGTAGAACATCTTCAGAGAAGCCGAATTGCGCTGACGCTAATTCATAGAAATAGCGGCTATTCTCGGCCTGTTCCTCAGGCAGCATACCGCCCTCCCCGGAACAAATACCCGTCCCTGCTAATTCCGCCCCTCTTGCTAGTGCGATCTTTGCTTCTTCTGAAAGTGCACCGAAGCTCATATCTGAAACAAATAGTGGGATATCTAATACCAAAGGCTTTTTGGCTTTCGGTCCGATGATCAACTCCGTCCCTACTTTTTCATCTTCCAACAAAGGCTTCGTTGCCATCTGGGCGGTCATGATTTGAATATCATCCCATTCTGGAAGTTGCGTACGGGGTACTCCCATCGCTACCATTTCACCATGGCCACCGGTTTTCTCTAAACCGTCTTGTGCCAAAGCTTTAACCTCTGCCAAGCTTGGCTCTTCGGCGACTTCTTCAGTACCCGTTGGTATAGAGGAGGCTTCCGCAGCAATTGCCCCAGGTTTCGGTAAGTTCTTATGGCTACCATCACAATAAGGCGGGTTCTTGCTATGTTTACACATACACAACCAGGCATCCTGATCTTCATCGACCTTAAATACCTTGGGTTTAAATGAGGTGGAGCGGTGACTACCATCACAGAATGGCTGATTCTTACTCAAGCCACAAGAGCACCAAGCATAGCTTTCACCCGACTTTAATTCGGCTTTGATTGGCTTTCGACCCGCTATATTCGGACTGTTATCTGAGGTTTGAGAGCCGCTAGGAGCAAGCTCAACAACCTGGGCTACAGTGTTATCCTGCTTTATCTCGGCACCTGTCTTTCTTGTCAAAACATTTGCATCAGTGTGATCAAAGGTCTTGCCGTAGATATCCAGCACTGTGGTTTCGGAGTAGCTTAAGGTATCACCTTCAATGGTGACTTCATGACGAAAGGCGATCGTGCGAGCGTTTTTTTGCATAAACGGTGACTGAACAATTCCCCAGTCAGCATCGCCATCTTTGGCTTGTACGAATAGCTTAATTTTTCCCGGTGTACCTGCATTCGAGTCATAGGATCCGCCAGCAAGAAGGCCAACCGCTCTAGGGATTTGTAGCGAGTGCATAACAATTTTCTGTTCAGCGTCCCACATCCAATAGCCAAGCTCATCATGGAAGATCTCGCCATTGCTTTGACGCCGTACAACCTGATGGTAGCGAACAATCGCCAGCGTCTGCTGCTTGGCATTTTCAACATCCCCTACTCGTTCGACAACAATACGTTCAAAGTAAGGGCTATCTTCTTTTTGACTTCCTGGCAAAGGCGCGACATCCAAACCTTTATCACCTTCCCAGGTACCAATCATCGCTTCCAACGGGCCAAAATCGACGCTTTCCTCGCTCATATCATCCTCTCATTTTTGATAGTTTTATAAACAGATAAGCCTTCTAAATGTAGTCAACAAAGCTCAAAAAACAACCATCAAGAATGAATCATAAGGTACAATTGGCTAAGCCCGACTAAACAACTGGATTCTCAGCAATGAATACCTATATCCCTATTATTCTTATCATCGTAATCGCCGTATTAATTTTTAAAAGCATGAGCAAACCCGACCCGGCTGCAGAGCAGTGTGCAAAGGATATTATTCAGCTATTAAAGAAAAACCAGGGAGCCAGTGCTGAGGAGATTGCAAAAGTGCTTAAAGCACATAACCGAACTGTGGAAGATGCAGAGAAGGTAACGGTCATCGTCAAAACCAGGCTAGTGCAAGCTCATATCAGGAAAGAGGATCATAATGATGTCATGTTGAGAGTGCGCCAAGCGAAGCAATTACTAGCGACACCCTAAGCCTGCAGTTTAAAATTTCTCACACCAAGCGACGAGATCCCTATGTTTTTTAAGCCCGAAAAAGCCAAAATGATCAAACCCGAAAACGCCTTACCAGGGCGCGATCAGGCAATTAGCATTAGCGCCACCCATACCGTCACTGGCAATTCAATGCTGCCCCCCTTTCCTTCTGGAATTAAACAAGCAATGTTTGGCATGGGCTGTTTTTGGGGCGCCGAACGAAAGTTTTGGTCACTGGCAGGAGTTTATTCTACGGCGGTAGGCTATAGCGCGGGCTTTACGCCCAACCCAAGCTACCAAGAAGTTTGCTCAGGATCGACAGGCCATAATGAAGTGGTATTAGTCGCTTATGATCCGTCCCAAGTATCATACTCAGACTTACTAAAAACATTTTGGGAGGCGCATAACCCAACACAAGGCATGCGCCAAGGTAACGACCAGGGAACACAATACCGTTCAGGCATTTACACCTTCAATGACGAACAAAGCAAACTTGCTAATGAAAGCCTACAACAATACCAAGTAGCGCTAACAGCGCGGGGGTTTAGCGAAATCACTACCGAGATTAAACAAGCCTCTGAGTTTTACTATGCTGAAGAATATCACCAGCAATACCTTGATAAGAATCCCGACGGCTACTGTGGCTTAGGTGGCTGTGGGGTCGAGCTGTTCTAGTAATGCGGTAAAGCCCCTGGAAAAAACACTGTCCGCACCTAAGGAGATCTATTACTATAAGCGAAACTAAATAGAGGCTTGATCAATGAACTATTCAAAACTTGGTAGCAGCGGCATTAATGTTTCACGAGTATGCCTGGGCTCGATGACCTGGGGCACACAAAATACTCAGCGCGATGCCAGTGAGCAAATCGACTTCGCCTTGGCGCAAGGCGTGAACTTCATTGATACAGCAGAGATGTATGCAGTGCCACCTTCAGCCGATACCTATGGCAAAACAGAAAAGATGATAGGTAACTGGCTGGCAGCTAATTCGAGTAAACGAGGTGACATTATTCTGGCCTCAAAGATTGCAGGAAATGGCCTACCTTGGATACGCGGGGGTGGTGACATCACGGGTGAGTCGATTATCACCTCAGTAGACGCATCCTTAAAGCGCCTTAAGACCGACTACATCGACCTCTACCAACTCCATTGGCCCAATCGTACCTCGCCTCACTTCGCCAAACATTTCCCTGGTCGAATTTCTTTTACCGATGTAGACCGTCAGGCACACTCCGATCAAATGCTAGAAATTCTTCAGGCTTTAAATGACTGCATCAAAGCCGGGAAAATTAGACATTGCGGTTTATCAGACGACACACCTTGGGGGATCAATGAGTACTTACGTTTAGCTGAAAAGCACTCGCTTCCCAAGATGGTATCAATACAAAATGAGTTTAATCTACTACATACCAAAGACTGGCCTTACCTGATTGAAAACTGTGTTCACCAGGATGTCGCTTACCTTCCCTGGTCTCCGCTTGGTGGCGGCGTATTAAGCGGTAAATATCTAAATGGAGAAAGGCCTGATGGTAGTCGCTGGAGCATTCCACAACGCAATGGTATTTTACGGGACAAGCCAAATGTCGAGACGGCTGTCAGTGCCTATGCCTCGATTGCTAAGCAACTCGATATCACGCCGGCACAATTGGCATTAGCCTGGTGTAATCAGGTCGATGGTGTCACATCAACAATTATTGGCGCCACCAGTTTGCAGCAGCTGGAAGAAGATATCGAAGCCTTTAAAGTTGAGTTATCCAAAGATGACCTGAAGGCTATTTTCAAAGTACTTAGGGAATACCCTTTGCCTTTCTAGCACAAAA
>NZ_LWGJ01000336.1:0-7857 GCF_001635845.1 Oleiphilus sp. HI0132
CACCTACCTGACGAGACAAAAGGATGTGCTCACGAGTCTGAGGCATAGGACCATCAGTCGCACCACAAACCAAGATAGCACCATCCATCTGAGCAGCACCTGTGATCATGTTTTTAACATAATCGGCGTGCCCTGGGCAGTCAACGTGAGCGTAGTGACGATCAGTTGAATCATACTCAACGTGAGACGTCGCGATAGTGATACCACGTTCTCTTTCTTCTGGTGCGTTATCGATGTTTGCGAAGTCAACCTTCTCACCACCGAATACTTCTGCACATACACGCGTTAACGCTGCAGTCAAAGTTGTTTTACCGTGATCAACGTGACCAATAGTACCTACGTTGACGTGTGGTTTATTACGTTCAAATTTTTCTTTTGCCATCCGAACATCTCCTCAAAAAATATAGCTCGATTGCGGACACTGCGTCTCGGCCAGCTAGAACCAGCATTGACCACACACAACTTAAATTCAATAAAACCAAGCAATAACACTCATGGAGCTCATAACCGGAATTGAACCGGTGACCTCCACCTTACCAAGGTGGCGCTCTACCGACTGAGCTATATGAGCAACGAATTTATTACTTGGAGCGGGCAGCGGGAATCGAACCCGCATCATCAGCTTGGAAGGCTGAGGTAATAGCCATTATACGATGCCCGCCACATAAAACTGGTGGAGGGGGGTGGATTCGAACCACCGAAGCTTACGCGTCAGATTTACAGTCTGATCCCTTTGGCCACTCGGGAACCCCTCCAGCTAGAATCGTAAAGACTCTAAAGAACTCAAAACAAAATGGAGCTGGTGGACGGAATCGAACCCCCGACCTACGCATTACAAGTGCGTTGCTCTACCGACTGAGCTACACCAGCTGCACACCCTCATTTCGAGAGGCCGCTATACTAAGTGAACTATTTTTCAGATGCAACACTTTTGCAAAAAATTTCTCTCTTCTTTGCACCTGTTGATAACAATGCAGCAATTTCGTCTATTTTCTCTTGGTTTTCAGCAGCATAATCAAGCCCGTACTCCAACCAAAAACTCGTTTCAGACTTCTTTTTCTCGAAAATGCTTGGCGCCATACCACTTTTCTTTACTTTTTTTGCTAACCCGCGCGCCAAATCTATATTTTCAAACACCCCTAAAGAATAAGCCCCACTTAATTCTCCTGAAGAAATCTTATACGTGTCGACCTTAATCTCAAGCAATCTTTGCTCTAGATCTTCAACAACATCTTTCTTCGCGATATACACCCAATAAGAGGGCGCCTTATCAAGAGTTTGACCTACAATCTGAACCTCACCAGTCCCCAGAAGCACTCTCTTTTTTTCCAATTCCAACTCAGCCCTATTATCAAAAGGCCCCAGCAACTCACAACGCCTCGCTATTGCCTGTTTATCGCCACCCGACGATGAAATATCCGACAACAACACTATACGTTTTACTGCCTTATTTTCCTGAAATTCTGGACTCACACCCTGCTCTCGATGCTTCACCCACTGAAAAGCAACCAGACCTACATTCACAACCAATAACGCTATAAACACCCACTTCATTAGTTTAGCTCCCCCTCAAGCCTAGATCCGAACAGCCCAGCCATCCCCTCAAAGACCAATACAGGCCTCAATTCGTAAGCCCCCACGATAAATCCGGCGATATATTTCGCATCACCACCCGTAAGTATTACCTTGTTAATACCATAGCCCTGACACTGTGACTCTAAGTAGCTTATAGTTTGACTCACCATAATATGAACACCATTAACAACACACTGCTCAGTATTCCTGCCTGGAGATAATCCACACTGCACATCATCATCTAATACAATTTTCGATGTCCCCGCCACAAGCGAATCCTGCAACATTTTGCAACCTGGAAAAATATAGCCACCAATATGCCGTCCATCTCCGTCAATCAAGTCGGCCGTCAAGGCACTACCGCTATCGATTACCATACAAGCGCCTTGATACAGATCGCGCACGGCTGATATTACCAGGCAGCGATCAACCCCCAACCTTTTCACCTCATCGTAAGCAAATTGCTGCCCGCTCATATCATCATGAGAAATCGCATAAATCTTAACATCCACCATACGCTGGAGCGCGTCAAGCAGACTATCTAGTACTTCAGACACCCTAACAGATGCTACCAGCACCCTATTAAATGACATGCCACCCAACTCTGCTGCCAGCAAAGCAGGATCAAGCGCCGACAACAACTCCTCTCCCGACCTTATGATTTTATTATTTTCAGCTAAACACCACTTGATCCGTGTGTTGCCGCAATCTAATAGAAGCATCAGCCTAACCTCACCGACACCTCACCTGCGTTAACCGCAGATAGTGCTCCATCAACCTCTAATAAGAGCGCGCCAGACAAGTCAACTCCTCGCGCAATACCAACTATTGCACCACTGTTGATTTCAACCACTTTACCCGCTAAAGCATCAAATTTGTTCCAATCCGACAAAAAACCCTTAAAGCCACCCAACTTAAAACGCTCTAAGTCACAATACAAACCACTCAATAAGTTGCCAGCTAGCTCATTCCGACCAATATCCGATACTTCGGACAAAGCTGACCAAGCCTGCTCAATCACTTCCGCATCCTCAGGCTTCATATCAACATTCAAACCCAGACCAACCACAACCCGCCAACTCGTTGTCGCCTCTCCATGCAACTCAACCAAAATACCTGCTAACTTTCTTCCACTTAACCAAACATCATTCGGCCACTTTAACTCAACGCCACTAACACCAAGTGATGCTAGCGTCTTCACAACAGACAAACCAACCACCAAACTTAGCCCAGATAGAGCTTCTGCCCCACCATCAAGATTAAAAGCAATACTAAGATAAATATTTCTCGCAAAAGGACTAACCCATTTTCGGCCACGACGACCTTTTCCGGCCGTCTGATATTCTGCCAAGCAACTCTCGTATAAATTTCCTTCGAGTTGCTTTTCCAATAAGTGAGTATTTGTTGAATCGGTACTTAAAAGTACCTCAATAGAGATATTTTCGACAGCTTGAGCTGCCATATACGACTGAATAGATTTACCACACAATAGATCAAGCGGTCGCAACAAGCGATAGCCGCGCCCTTTTACTGACTCCAAGGGTAAACGCAACTCCTCCAATTGACCTAACGCTTTCCACACTGCAGTTCGGCTTACACCCAAAGTACGACCAAGGTCCGACCCTGAATGGAATTCACCATCCGACAAGAGATTTAAAATAGAACGGAGTTCCATAAGGGAAACCAAAAAGAAATGAAGCCGCGATTATAGCGACTTCGAAAGCATTATCGCAATGCCATCCTTATTAAGGCAAGAAAATGTAAGCGCCAGCTTTAATCTATTGGCGTAGCAGTAATATCAGTTGTGATATTAAAGTTCTGTAGCTTCATTCCGTATAGCAGCGTTGACTCACCACCGACAGAGTGGCTGAGATTAACTCTTTCAAAATCAAGCTCTTTGAACTGCGTATTTGTTCTCATCGCAACACCTACCGGTCTATTTGCAATATCTGCAGCAGTCATATCTGAAGGAGCCTTGTACTCATAGGAGCCATCAGGCAACATAACCTTTTCCCAACCCTCTTCACCGTAGATATTATTACTATCGAAGCCTGTCGACTTCTTAATAACCGGAGCGCGAGCAATATCCATGTTGTATTCTGTCTGAATCCCAAAATCGTCAGACAAATTGTTCCCGTCATTGGTCGTATAATTATCAAATATTAACTTTAGACCCGTTCCCTTATCGGGCGAACCAGTACCCTCGCCATCGCGCCCGACATGCCAAGTTAAGCGATTTCTCTTTCCTTCAGAATCAATCTTCGACTTAAAGTGCCGTTTAGATGTTATTGTTAAGCCCTGGTCCCCACGATTTTCCCAGCGCCCGTTATCAGCAATACAATCACCCTGGCTAGCTCCGACACCACCAATACAAACATCTCCAGCACCACCAGTTGATATCAAGGTCTCAGAACCAGCATGATAACTCTCTACTACAAGCCCGCCAAAGCTAGCGTCAGCAGTGCGTTCACCTATTTTAAAGTCTGTAACATCCAACCGACTCCAACTTTCACCTTCATAAATCTTTAATCCGTCACTTGTGACATCTAACATCATGTCACGCAAGTGCACATCATAATTCAGCCCACTTAACCAGATTCCATTCCCAGTCCCGTCAGCCTCTAAATAGGAACCCATAATGCCATCACTAATTGATATATCGGAATTTACTGTAATTCCTTCGCTGCCTTCTCGCCCACCAGCCCCAAGTGTAATATGGCCATTAAGCGTTCCTTCCAAAGAAGGTGAACCTAACAAACCAGGAAGCCCCTGCACTCCCTGTGCAGACCCAAGCTTCTCATTCTTTAAATCCTCTTTATCCCCGGTACTCTCAGCAACCCGCACTCCCTCAATTTGATAGCCAAAAGCAAGATCTTCAAAACCAAGCCTTAGACCATCAAAAAACACGTCATCATTTGGCAAGTCTGCAGTAATATCGATAGTGATATCTCCATCAACATAAGCAGAAAGAGAACTCAACATCAAAGAATAACCATCATCGGTGTATACAAAGTTAGATTGATTTGTGTCACCAGCGATACTTAATTGAGTATCAAGACGTAAACCTTGATTGCCAGCCTCTGTATTACCGCCAGCTTGAACCAAGATTTTGTTGGTTCGACTAACACCACCCCAAACGGAGTCGGCGTAGGTCAAAGCAATATCGAAAGAACCTAGTGACTTTAATTGAACAGGGTTACCCGCGACATATTGATCAATATTTGTTTTAGTTTCACCCAAAACAAAATCCTGAACATGCAGATCTATCGCTAACTGTTCAAAGGCTAAAGCCAAGCCCACACCATGATAAGCGTCACCTGAATCCTCATCATCCAAAATATCTAGCGTCATGTTGACCAAATCTGTTGACCCGGTAATACCCAAAGCACCTACCCAGTAACCTGTATCTGCCCAGTCAGTATCATCACCCCACGCTACATCCAAGCGATTAAACTGGTTCGATGAATTGATCGTCATTCCTGTAAGACCATCAGCGCCGCCCGCGGCAATTAACAAATCAGAATTAACATCCATATTAATCCACAAGCTACCGTAACTTGCTAAAGGCGCGCCCGACGTAACATCATTAGTTACCCCGTGATTTAACGCGTTATTACTATACCTAATGGCATCTACACTTAGCTCTGCCTTTAGGTTAGGCATTGATAAGTTAAGCTGTCCTGCCTCGGTCACCCCAAACACCGTACCCAAAGATTCGACATCCAAACTTAAACCATCCAAGAAAAACTCATTGCCATTAGTGCGATATCCTAAGCGCCCATTTTCGACGGTAAAATCAATATCATACAACCCACCCAAAACATTGTTAGCACCGTGTCTTGTATTACCTCTGTTGTGCACCAAGATAGAGCCATCAATCTCGTAGTCAATAAAGAAGCCCCCTATACTCGGATCTGTTACAAGTGAAGGCAGGCCCGGCGCATCAACAAAACGAATTTCCTCTATTTCGAACCTTGCGACATTTCCAGAAGAAAAGGCAAACTTTATATCGCCGTTATCAAGAATATCAAACTCTAATCGGTGCTCTGCCAACTGCCCAGGATCTGCAGCAGAACTCATCTTGACACCCTGCAACGCTATACCCAAACCATCATCAAAATAGGCTATCTCACCCACTGAAAACTTCGATTCTAGGTCAACAGTGATTCCCGACTGCCCACTTACACCCGACAAAAACTCATCACCAAGTGCTTTTAGCTCCGCAGCGCTTATTTGTGGGAGAATAAAAAGCATTAATGTTATTGATAGTCTATTTATCATCCGTAATTCCTAAGGCGTTGGAAAAACCAACAGGTTACCCTGCAAAGTGAGATCACCACTCATCTCGACAGTCATTAAGTCGACCTGCTGATAGTCTGAACTATTACTTGGACGGTCTTGGTTTGCAGTCGCGAGCGTATACTGGAAGTCGTTCATGCGTATACTCTTAGGCAAGCCAATTTCGATCACATCCCGATTAAATAGCAGACCGTCACCACCAAAACCATCTGCAATATCTCTCAGTCTAAACGTAAGACCTTCAAAAGAGACTGAGCCTTGAATATTATCAATCGCAAACCAGCCTCCATCATTCTGAGTCTTAAAAGCTAAGCGCGCCCCACATACTTTTTGACTATTTGAACAATCTCCAAAGTAACCATGGCTGTCAGAGTCATTGAACGCCCCACCCTCTTCGTTGATTGAAACTTCACCTGTTAAATAAACACCACTTTGCCCTGTCACCTCTGATAGATCTGAGTCATCAATACTTGACATCTCTGCATTAGCGAGCCCGGCAGTAAGCATAAAAATTAGTACCCGAAACAACATAAATAAGCCTCTAGTTAGGATCCAAGTCCCGAAATTTAACATCCATATACTGGACCAATATCCCTTCAATTCGCTGCTCGCCTAAACTTGTACCACCAATGTCTAAATCACCGACAATGATATTGCTACGATACTCACCATTCGTATAATAATCGTGAAAAAAGTCATGCGCTGCGACAGCATCCGGGTCAGCTAAATCGTATGAACCATCAACAACATTAATCTTATCCATATATGGATGTGTAATTTTCGCTATTTGAAGAGTAAGCCCACCGCTTGTTGGTAGATTGCTAGATCCATCTACCCCGATGTATAAGGGCTGGAACGTGTGACCTAAAGCCAACTCCATTTGGAAGTTGGACATTTTAATGCTAGATGAGCAACCTTGATTAATTTGCTCACAAGTACTTACCTCAATGGAGGGAGAATAAAAGTTAAGACGAAACTCTGCTGCCATACGCTCTTCCCCGTCATCGCCCCACAAGCGCAAGTAAGACCCGTCAAACACGGCACTTTCAACATTGATGTTTAAATTGCTTGCAAGAGCACCATCATTAATTTCAAGTTCTAAGCCAAGATCTGGCCTCTCCCCATTTACCCATTCAGCAGATGAAGGTCTACTAGAACACTCCCCACCTGCAGCACCAGTCAAACAGTCATAACCTTGAGCAGTATCTAAAACCTTCCTAGGTGCCGCAAATTCAAGTACCGCCTCTCCGGGTAAGCCAATATCAGGGTCATCACCATTTAATAAATCAATTTCGTATGGGTTAGTTAGCCTACCTAGATTTACACCCTCTAGAGTCTCCCCATAATTACTACCTGCACGCGCGATATACATTTGATTAACGTTGATTACAACGTCTTCTCCAGCACTGTTAGTTACACCACTAATCCTGAATACCTTGCCTTCGCTTGGATTATGGCCGTGACTGAAAATAAAGTCATCCATCACTAAACCGATGCCTTGGCCATCGACCTCAGATAAATCACTGTCAGATAGCGACTGCATTTCTGCATATATCTTCGTACTACTAGCCATCATTAGCGATAGAAATAACAAAGCAATTTTGTTGTTTGTAGATGCATTCATAGTTGAAATCAGCGTCCTGATTTATTAGAAGTTAGGGAAGTATACCCAATAATTAATTAAATCATGTCTTGCGAGTCAAAACTTTACAGTCGTTCACAAATCAAACAACAAGATAAGAACCTGCTCACATAATTAAAACGAAAGTGAGTTACTTACAATACTTTCTTCCAGGCAATAAAAAACCCCAGTAGGATGACCTACTGGGGTTTCTAATAGAAGCCTGACGATGACCTACTCTCACATGGGACCTCCCACACTACCATCGGCGATGCTTCGTTTCACTTCTGAGTTCGGGATGGGATCAGGTGGTTCCAAAGCTCTATGGTCGTCAGGCAAAACTTCGGTTGCTGATACTTGAT
>NZ_LWGJ01000337.1:0-759 GCF_001635845.1 Oleiphilus sp. HI0132
GCGTAGGGCCACAAAAGAAATTTAAAGGTAAAGAGCTGTCTCAAGACGCTGTCATTTGGGTGCAAGCCCATGAACTTAAGTAGAGGGTGCCAACGTGCATATAGTTGATGGTGCGCTTGCGGCGCCGGTTCTAGCAGCTGGTGTTGTACTTAGTGTAGTGGGGGTGGCGATCGGGTTAAAGAAGCTCGATTACGACCACTTACCTCAAGTCGGCGTACTATCGGCTGCGTTTTTCGTTGCCTCATATATCCATCTCCCACTTGGTTTTTCTAGTGTTCATCTTATTTTAAACGGCTTGATTGGCCTGGCACTTGGCTGGGCGGCTTTTCCCGCGTTGCTTGTTGCCTTGCTGTTGCAAGCTGTTTTCTTTGGCTTTGGCGGCTTCGTTGTCCTCGGTGTCAATACATTTAATATCGCACTACCGGCTGTGCTGATGTACTACGTATGTCATAGAGGGATCTCTGCTCCGAACACAAATTTAGCTGCGATATGGGGCGCGATTGGTGGCGCCGGTGCGATTCTACTAACTACATTGTTAGTTGCGGGCTCCCTGGCATTATCTGGAGAGGCGTTTGTGCTCGCGGCTCAAGCGACCGTATTGGCGCATATACCGATTATGATCCTAGAAGGTTTTGTTACCGGCGCGGCTGTCTTGCTGATTCGACAAGTTAAACCTGAGCTCCTGCGTATATCGGAGGATTGGGATGATACGTAATCTTTGTTTGCTCTTCCTTGTTTTCGTCAGTTCGCAGAGTGTCG
>NZ_LWGJ01000338.1:0-771 GCF_001635845.1 Oleiphilus sp. HI0132
CAAAAGCTTCGTTCAAGGCTTCAAAGCTCGAACTTTCAATACTCCCCTGATCTTGAAACAAGTCTACCAAAGCATCCGCTTTACTAACGGTTCTATTGGCCACCACAACCTTGCTTGGCTTTTCTTCAAGTATAGGCTGCAATACGCCTCTTACAGCACCACCTGCCCCTAAAATCAGTATTTTTTTTCCACTTAGGCTAATTCCATGCCCCTGAATGTCGGACACTAAACCCAAACCATCTGTATTGTCACCGCAAAGCAAGCCTTGCTCATCAAGGTACAAAGTATTTACAGCACCAGCCTNTTCAGCACCAAGGCTACGCTTGTCACACATGTCCCAAGCTTGCTCTTTGAAAGGCACGGTAACGTTAAGGCCTTTTCCTTCTGTCTGAGCAAAAAAGCCTTTGACCACTGATGTAAAATCATCGACTGGCGCTTCAATTTTATCGTAAGTAAGTGCCTGCTTCGTCTGCGTGGCAAACATACTATGAATCAATGGAGACTTACTATGAGAAACGGGGTTACCAACAACGGCATATTTATCTGACATGTATTTTTCCTTACTCCCTGAAGACTATCAGATCCAGTCCTGATGCGGCAAAAAGCGCTCGGTCAGTTCAGCTTCTCTTGAACCTGCTTTAGTCTGATAGTTGTAATCCCAACTGACCAGCGGAGGCATCGACATAAGTATCGACTCAGTGCGCCCTCCAGACTGGAGGCCAAATAGCGTACCGCGATCAAATACTAGATTAAACTCAACATAACGGCCAC
>NZ_LWGJ01000339.1:0-771 GCF_001635845.1 Oleiphilus sp. HI0132
GGCATAGGTTATTTGTCACCGCAGTCGAAATCAGCAGAGGAAAGAGTTTAACCGACGCCGCCATTGATGCGGGTTTTGTCGACCTATCTCATTGCACCCATACTTTTAATATGATGCTAGGCATGAAGCCGTCATATTTTTTATCCCAACCAGAGCGAATTATTGTGATGACTGAAAATAAGCAGCGCCTATCTTGTACAAAAAATTGAGCGAGTCAGACTCTAAAGCTCATAGTAATCAGTCGCCTCAGCGAGGGTTGGGACTTTCTGTCTACATGATGAGGTAGTTTTATATCACTCCCTGCTCACGCAGCCATTGCTCACTCCTAGCCATACCTTCTNCAAGGCTAACTTTAGGCTGATACCCTAGCTCTGCACTGGCCTTATCATGGATATATTTAGCACTAGGCCTCGATAGCATCGCAACGGTAGAAGGATTTAATTCTGTACGTTTACCGAAAAGATGAGCCATTCGCTCCGCGGCAAAAGCGATAGGATAAAGCAGCTGTTTGGAAAGTGTTCTTGCCGAGTCCAAACCTAACATTTTGGCTAAAAAAGAAAAATACTCCTGATTACTCACCTGCCCCATGCCTGATAGGATATAAATCTGTCCGATTGCCTTGTCTGAGTTCAGTGCCAAATAACAGCCCTCAACCAAGTCATCAATATACACTGGGCCGAACATACCTTCTTTCGGGGCGATGAATTTCTTTTGCTTCATCATGTCAATTGGCGTCACGGTCCAGGGTCGGGAGCCCGGACCGTAAACATC
>NZ_LWGJ01000340.1:0-1651 GCF_001635845.1 Oleiphilus sp. HI0132
GGCCATAGCAATAGAGAAATTCCCGTTGCCGCAATAGAGTTCAAGTAAATCTCCCTTATTGCCGTCGACACAGCTTCGGGCCCAGCTGAGCATCTTTTCGTTCATCTTGCCGTTTGGTTGAGTAAAACCACCTTCAATTTGTTTATAGCGAAGTGCTTTTCCGTCGACGTTTAGTATTTCAATAACATAGTCTTGATCGAGTAGAAGTTTGAGCTTTCTGGCTCTGCCGATGATGTGAATACCAAGCTTTTCTTTCAAACGCTTGGCTTCTTTTATCCAGATTTCATCTAACTGTTTGTGATAAATCAGAGTGACCAGCATTTCACCTGAAAGTGTACTCAAGTATTCAAGCTGAAACAGGCGATGCTTGAGTTGAGGTGACTGGTTGATCTCTTCCATCATGACAGGCATTAGCTCAGTGATAGCTTTGCTAGCAATGGGGAAGTGAGTTATTTCAATTGGCGCGTTCTTGGTCCCTTTTTCAAACATGGCATGGAAGCATCGTTCGCCTTCGTGCCAAATCTTGAATTCGGCCCTTAAGCGGAAATTTTCAACTTCACTGGCAAAGACTTCCAATTCTGGTGCAGAGAAACGCAGGAACTGCTCACGTACTTGAGCGGCTTTGTTGTCCAACAGGGAGTCGTATTGGTCGATTTGAAAGTCTTGCATGGAGCGTAATACCTGTCAGTGTTCCGAACAGCCCTATGCGTAAATAGGGCGAAATGAAAAAGGGCAGGTATTATACGTTGAACTGGCCGCTTTGCGAAATCTAATCAGTTTCTATCCGCGTATTACCAGTCGTATGTAATGATCGACGAGCAGAAATGCAAATAAGGCCGTTAGGTAGAATATTGAGTAAGCAAAGGTTTTCATTGCGTGTTGGTCAGCACTGCAGCGATATAGCTTATAAGCGTGATAAATAAAGCCCAACCCTAAGGCTACCGCCCCGGCTAGATAGATTAAGCCGGTCATTTGTATGGCAAAGGGTATCAGCGTAACGGCAAGAAGCATACAAGTATAAAGTAATACCTGTACCTTGGTGAAAGGAATGCCATGAGTCACCGGAAGCATAGGGACATCAACTTTTGCATAATCATCGCGACGGCGAATGGCCAGTGCCCAGAAATGTGGTGGCGTCCAAATAAAGATAATGAGAAATAATAACAAGGCCTCGGTGTTAACTTCACCTGTCATCGCGACCCAGCCAAGAATCGGCGGTGCAGCACCGGCAGCACCACCCCAAACGATATTGTGCGGGGTAGAGCGTTTAAGAAACATAGTATAGATGACCGCATAGCCAATAACGCAGATGAAGGTTAGTAGCGCGGTAAGCTGGTTCGTTGTCGCAAGTAAAATCGCCATAGAGAGTACGCACAAACTTAGCGCAAAACTCAGAGCTGCCTTGGATGACAGGCCTCCAGTCGGAATGGGGCGTCCCTTGGTTCGCTCCATCGTGGCATCAATTTTTTGATCCACCCAGTGATTGATTGCAGCGCCAGAAGCTGCAGCCATACCTATGCCGAGCGAGGCAAAGAATAAGGTGTCGAGGGGCACCATGCCAGGGGAGGATAAAAGCATCCCAACGATGGCGGTAAAAACAATAAGTAAAACCACATTGGGTTTACAAAGCTCGAGGTACTGGCGCCATGAT
>NZ_LWGJ01000341.1:0-1049 GCF_001635845.1 Oleiphilus sp. HI0132
CGCCCACCTCATCAAGAAAAATTGTACCGCCATCAGCCAATTCAAAACGGCCAATGCGCTGTTTCACTGCGCCAGTAAAGGCCCCTTTTTCATGGCCAAACAACTCGCTTTCAACCAGGTTCGGCGCAATAGCACCACAGTTAACTTTTACTAAAGGACGGTCTCGACGACGGCTAGCGCCGTGAATAGACCTCGCGATCAACTCTTTACCCGTGCCGCTTTCCCCTTGAATTAATACAGACGAGTCGGTGGGTGCAACATGCTCGATCTGCGTATGAATCTGATCAAGAGCAGGCCCCTGGCCAATCATCTTGGCGTAGTTATGCTGAGACTGGATCTCATCCATCAGGTAGCGATTCTCGGCCTGTAATTGCTCCTTCAATTCTTCTACCTGACGCAGCCCAGACTTTAACTCTCGCTCTGAGCGTTTCCGTTCCGAGATATCCTTAAACACAATCACAGCACCGACTATCTCACCCTCATGCTCAATAGCTGTTGCGATATACTCTACAGGAAACTGCGAACCGTCTTTGCGCCAAAAAACCTCATTATCGACTTCACGCTGAACACCGTCTTTTACTGTTTGATAGACAGGGCAAGTATGCACTGGGTAATGACGACCATCTTCATGGGAATGATGATGAAACTCATGAACTATTTTGCCAATAAGGTCTTCTTCCAGCCACCCGGTCATTCGTTCGGCGGCTGGATTCACGAAAGTGGTTAAACCGTTTTTATCAAGACCGTAAACACCTTCACCAATAGACGTCAGGATAAGCTCGTAGCGTTTTTTCAGTGCATCCGATTCATTAGACATTTCGGTGAATGCCATAACTAGCCTCTCAACTTGCTCAAGTAGAAAGCTTAGGTTAACCCAATTCAAGCCAGCCGTCTTCAGTCCACTCAATAAAGCTCAATTGATCTAAAGCAAGGCTCGCCTCTAGCAAGCCTGATACGCTCATAGTTATTAAAAAACAGCTATAAACAAAGTAGTTATAAGCAAGATAGTCAGTAGTAAAATAACAACGACAGAGGCTAGAGCTCTATGC
>NZ_LWGJ01000342.1:0-1478 GCF_001635845.1 Oleiphilus sp. HI0132
GGCAGCTCCCAGCATTGACAAGACATATCGATCAGTCACTTCGACGGGTGTTCCTATAGGCATTTCCAGGTTAGCACGTGCCAACTCACTTTGAACCTTCGGGAAGAATAGGAACTTCATCCACCCAGTCGCAACCAAGGCATACAAAATAAATAAGAGACCAAAACTAAGCGCCAGACAAAGGTAGCGATACTTCAAGGCCAACTGAAGTGCTGGCTGATAGTAGTGCAAGACAACACTTTCAAAACCGTCGGCAAAGCGCTGCTGAAAACGAGATAAGCCAGCCACCAAGGCTGAGCTTTGATTTTGAGGTTGTAGCTTAATTCGCTTCAAGTGAGCTGGTAAAACAAGCTTGGACTCAATTAGAGAAAATACCAATATAGGAATCACAACAACCGGAATCGCCGCAAACAATTGCCCGCGCACGCCTTCAATAAACGCAATGGGAAGAAAAGCTGCGATCGTCGTTAAAATACCAAAGGTTACCGGAACTGCGACTTCTTTAGTGCCATTGATCGCGGCTTCCAAACCTGACTCAGAACGCCGCAGGTGAGAGTATATATTCTCGCCGGTAACAATGGCGTCATCGACGACTATCCCCAGAATAACAATAAAGCCGAAGAGGCTAATCACGTTAATGGTAATATCGAACAATGGCATCACTAACAATGCGCCCATAAAGGAAACCGGTATACCAATGCAGACCCAAAAAGCAATGGCAGGACGCAGAAACAAAGTCAGCAAGAGCAGGACTAATATACCGCCCTGTATGGCATTATCTGAAAGCGTTTTCAGACGCTTTTTAACGATTTTTGAGCGGTCATGCCAAGCATCAAGCTGAACGCTTTCGGGTAATGAAGACTCAGCTTCCTGCAAATAGGCCCTGACTTTATCCGCCACATCGATAGCACTTTGCTGACCGACACGATAAACATCGACCAAGGCCGCCGGCCGACCATTAAAGCGGGTCAGTATGGCGCTTTCCTCAAAGCCATCATTAACACTGGCCAAGTCTGCAACCGTGACGCTACTACCATCAGCTCGACTCAGCACAGGAATCTGCTCAAACTCTAGTTTGTTATAAGCCTGCCCACTAGAGCGAATCAGAATTTCACCGCCATTACTTTTTAAGCTTCCGGCAGAGATATCTCTTGAGTGTTGCTGAATCGCCAAAGCCACTTGCGACAGACTCAGTCCATACTTCTGTAATACCCGCTCGTTAACTTCAATGCTAATTTCATAATCACGCACACCGTCTAATTCAACCTGGGTAATCCCTTCAATATCAAGCAATTGATCACGTACATGCTGTGCCTGTTGGCGAATTTCCCGTTCCGATAAATCGCCAGACACCGCGACACTAATAACTTCCCGTTTCCGCTTGCTTAAACTCACCACAGGCCGCTCTGCATCCGCAGGCAAATTATTCACCGCATCAATGCGATTCTTTATTTCTGTTAGCAAAGTCTGTGGGTCGT
>NZ_LWGJ01000343.1:0-868 GCF_001635845.1 Oleiphilus sp. HI0132
CAACTCACCTTGTTGCTCACTTTCTATATGATCTTTGAAACCACAAGCTAGCAACACACCGGGATGATCAAGTATAAGTCTTATATCGTCAGGGGAAGTTTGATAGTGAGCATTCACTAGCAATGAAATAACCTGCTCAAGAAGTTTAGGCTCGGAGGCTAGTTGCTGCTGTGAAGGCCAGAGCACGTTCATCTCTGTATGTTTGTTTTTTACACTACGTTTTTGGCTAAATGAATCGTCATTCAAGGATAAAAATAATAGCCGACTCATCCAATTTTCTAAGGGGTCATTCTCGGCCCAACGAACTGGCTGGCTTAGATGAATGCTTTTCCACTTGGGTGTTAGTAGGTCGAGTTGTTTCTTAAAACGAATTGCAAAGCCTTGACCATTGCCTTCGTAGCCATGGATGGTGCTTGAAAATACGATTCTAGAATAGTGCTTTAGTAGTTCACTCAATGTAGACGCTGGAATTCCGGCAGCTTCATCGATTAGCAGTAACTGGCACTCGGGCTTGGTAAGTAAGAGCTCATCAGGCGATATAAACTTCAGACAGTGAGAATAACTATCGTGGTTGCCACACTCATCTGTAATGTATTTTGAAAAGTGGAAGAATGCATTGGCACAAGCTCGTTTTGAGGGGGCTGTAATCAAAATAGATTTTTTATATTTGAGGGCCAACTTCGCCGCGGCAATGCCAAGCGCGCTGGTTTTGCCTCGTCCCCTATCGGCGGTGACGATCAGTGGCCGTCTACGGTGCCCTTCGACAACATGAGTGATTAGCTCAATTGCTTCGCGCTGGTCAGGTGTGGGTAGGGCCTGTACCTGAGTCGTCGCAGCCGCAGGAACAGCAGGAAGCTGAGACTGATTC
>NZ_LWGJ01000344.1:0-795 GCF_001635845.1 Oleiphilus sp. HI0132
TTCCTACTGGCGCAAACTGGTGGGATAGTAGCGTCTCAATGGCTACGGCAAAGCAGGTTTCGCGTGAATCCAGTGTATTTCGCTATGCTAAATACAATCGAGTTAGACTCGATGTATATTGTCTAAGTATGGGCGGGAATGATTTATTCGCTGGCTTAAAGTTTATCCTTAAAGATTATGATGATAAAAATCAATCGCCTTCAGAGTGCTTTAATTCAGGGAAAGAGCGCTTACTTCAAAACATCAGAGATGATTATCATAAGGTATTGAGAGACCGAGACCGATATCTACCTAGCGTGCCTGTCCTTGCGCATTGTTATGCGTCGCCAGATCAACGCCAGCGAGGCTTCAAGTTGGCATTCCTAAAGGCCGGGCCTTGGATAAAAACAGCATTTGATGCGAAAGCTTATCCACCTATGCTTACTTCTAATATAGATAACTGTATAAGGAGGCGGGCGATTCGCTATCTGCATGCGCAGCTTTCTGAAACAATTATAGGCGCAATGGGGCAATATCAGAATACGCTAAGTTATGATGCTTTTGGTCGGGGAGTAGACTTGTCAGCAGCAAAATATTGGGATGATGAAATTCATTTAAGCCCGAAAGGGTGGATTATGTACGCGAAAGATATGCAAGAGTATATGATCGAAAATGGTCTAGATATTAGAGCGTTGAAGAGGAGGTGAAGAGCTAAGCGGATAGTTATAGCTTAGCTCTTCAGATAGAGCGCTAGCTCAAGTTAGCAGCAAGAAGAGCCGCCGTCACCTGTTTCGAATATAGGGTCACCATCGAAGG
>NZ_LWGJ01000345.1:0-848 GCF_001635845.1 Oleiphilus sp. HI0132
AGAATGAACAAGCAAACTTTTTATAGCTTGCTATCAGGTGTGTGGACTAAGCTATTTGGTGCCGAGCTCAAATATATTGAGCCCCAGCCTCATCAACAAGAATGCATTTTAGAGTGCTTTGTAGAAATACCTATCGTTGGCCAAAACAATTTTTTAATGGTTTTAGCAATGCCAACAAAACTTAGCTACAGGGCCGCCTCTCTATTATTTCAGCTACCGGAAGAAGAGCTCAGCAAAAACGACGCAAATGACGCGCTCTGTGAATTAGGAAATATCCTGGCAGGCCAAGTACAACTCGAAATAAGCGAAGATACACACTTAGATGTGCCGATCCAGCTTACGAAGGAACAAGCGCAAACGCTAATGCAGGATATTGAGCCGGATTGGGAAGTCTTTACGCAGGATGAAGACGGAACAACCATATATGCCGGCGTATTTATTGGACAAAGTTAGCGCAATGAATAAACTATCGCTTCAAATAATTAATAAAGCAATTCAAACACTTGCTATATACAAAGGGTCTTATCCGCAATGAAATTTCTTATCGTAGACGATAGCCGTGCCATGCAAGTTATTGTTAAACGTGGCCTAGAACAGCTGGGTTATAGCGACAATGAATACAAGACGGCAAATAACGGAAAAGATGCGCTTAATATAGCCAAAGACTGGACGCCTGACCTAATTCTATGTGACTGGCATATGCCGGAAATGACAGGAATTCAGCTGCTGCAATTATTGAATAAATTGGAACTACCCAGCAACATCGGGTTTGTCACCTCAGAAACCTCTGAGAGCCGTTTAAAAGAAGCGAAAGAAATGGGTGCATGTTTCATTGTAAACAAGCCCTT
>NZ_LWGJ01000346.1:0-413 GCF_001635845.1 Oleiphilus sp. HI0132
GTGGTGCAGTTGAGCCAGGACCAGATTTAATACCGCTATGAGTATGTGCGTTATAAATATCCCGGTCTGCCTGCATTGAGCGAGTATGGTCTTTGATATCTTGAGTGGCAGTAATATTTCCCTTCACGAAAACATCACCAACAATTTCCACACCGCCCTCTGAAATTAATTGCGTACTTGCGCCACTGGGCAACACAGCTTTCAAATGGTGTGCTTTACGATCGTATTCGATCACTGCACCATCACTGTAAGTTATGCGATGGTTGTCTGCTGAATTGCCGTTAGCTGGTATGCTTTGCTGATTGATCGATCCAAGAACCACGCCTTGCGTTAGTTCACCGCTGGGCGATAACACAACAACTTGCTCACCAATTTCCAGCGGCCACCAGCTTCGATCATTTCCCGCTCGGTTC
>NZ_LWGJ01000347.1:0-10679 GCF_001635845.1 Oleiphilus sp. HI0132
GAAAGCGGTCATGATGAATATCGAGATGAAGCGTCGGCAAAACCGCGCAGGTAGCAGCACTAAAACGAGTGCGCCGAAAACCAAAACATCCACTGCAAGCAAAACTAGCAATACCAGATTAAAGACCAACAAAGCTAAAACCAGCCCAGCTAAAGACAAACTACCAGAAGGACGTGTTGGCTCAGCTGCCAAGGAAAAGCGAATTAAAGAAGCCATCGCCAAAGAGAAAATGGAACGCGAAGCTGCACAGGCTGCCAAAGCGGCTGCAGAAGCAAAAGAAATGGCAGAAATTATGGCCAGACTTGACCAGCGTACGAAGGAAAAAGAAAGCCTACGTCGTAGGCGCTAGAAGCTGAGGCTCATCTCTTAAATGTTCAAACCTTTCAGGCTCAAAAGCGCTTAGGCGCGACGAACACCTGAAAGGCAAAAGCTCAATATTTCTTCAATCCATTCTTCGGGCTTGAATTCGCCAGGCGTTTGTTGGGCACTGGCGATAGAGCCAAGTAATGTTTCTGCCAATGCACCAACCATCGCACCAGCAGATATCAACGCATTCTGGGGTGCAAACTCATTTTTTTCGACTCCCTCTGTCACCAAGGCCTCAAATATCTCGGCATAGGCTCGTCGATATTTTAAGCGCTCTTGCTGAACCTTTGAGTCTACCGGTTCGGCTATCAAGGCATAAGCCAGACCACGCCCTTCTAAAGCTCTTCTAGAGAAAATCTCTAACGCCATTTTCAGACGTTGCTCACAGCTCAATGCCTCGCCTTCTTGCTGACCTTCGAGTTCATCTTCCACCTGAGGAAAAGCTGCTAGCTGTACATTCCTGACTTCTTTTTCAGTGGCCACCCGAAACACTTCTGCGCACAGTTCTGCTTTCGATGCGAAGTACTTATATACAGTACCGGTCGCAACATCTGCCCTTTCAGCCAACAAAGCAATGGTTAAAGACTGAAAACCTCCCGAAGCGACTAACTGCAAAGCAGTATCCAAGAGCAGTTTGCGCTGTGCTTTCTTTCTGGCTTCAGTTTTTTCTGTCGGGCGATATGCCATGGAATACTCTTTAGTTTTTCTCTTCACACGAGCTTATGAAGAGCTCTTAGAACTGGGTCCTTGAATTTTATCCTAAATGCGCAGAATTGACTATTGAAGCATCGCGTGATTCAATAGCACAAACAAATGAATACAAGTTCACTTTATCTAAAGGTACGGAGTAAGCGACCATGACCTCTTCTGAATCTTTCAAGCCGAGCAACGCCTATTGGCCAGAAACTCACACTGTCGAGAATCAACCCGAAGCATTGGAAAACTACAATGCCTATGAAGAAGATGCCGCACTCAAAGATGCAGTTAAAGCTCATCAAGGACAAGCTTACAGCGAGGATCTTTCACGTTTTGGCAGGGTCACCGGGTCAGCCGAAGTGCTTGAATGGGGCTTTCAGGCGAACGAGAATAAACCGGTATTCTTTACTCACAACCGCCATGGTAAGCGTATCGATGAGGTACGCTTCCACCCTTCTTACCACCAACTCATGGCGCTCTCAATTAAGGAAGGCATCCACTCTTCCCATTGGACTAAACCTGGCCCAGGCGCTCATGTCGCACGTGCCGCCAAGAGCTATATGATGAGCCAGGTTGAAGCAGGTCATGGCTGCCCTATAACTATGACTTCTGCCGCTATTCCGACACTAAAAAGGCAGCCAGATATCTATGACATATGGGCCCCCAAAGTTATGCATCGAGAATATGACTACCGAAATGTCAGCCATGAAGAAAAGGCAGGCCTCACAATAGGTATGGCAATGACCGAGAAACAAGGTGGTTCCGATGTTAGACAAAACAGTACGCGCGCCTTTGCAATGGGTGCCCAGGGACCCGGACAGGTTTACGAACTAATCGGGCACAAATATTTTGTGTCAGCCCCCATGTCAGACGCATTTTTAGTACTCGCCCAAACTAGTTCGGGTGTTTCTTGCTTCTTGGTGCCACGCTGGCGACCCGATGGCAGCAAGAATCCGATGCAAGTACAACGCCTGAAAAATAAAATGGGGAACGTCTCCAATGCTTCCAGTGAGACTGAGCTACGCGGAGCAATGGGGTGGATGATCGGCGAAGAAGGTCGAGGTGTATCGGTAATTTTAGAGATGGTTGCCATGACCCGCTTTGACTGCATGATTGGCACCTCGGGCATGATGCGCCAGGCAATCTCCCAAATCACTCATCACTGCCGCCAACGCAAGGTGTTTGGCAATACACTCGATAAACAACCACTCATGCAAAATGTACTCGCCGACCTGATTATTGAGCACGAAGCAGCTACGGCTTTAAGCATGCGCATGGCGAGGGCACTCGACTTAAGCAGTGAACACGAGCAGGAAAAACATTTAGTGCGCATGGGAACTGCTATCGGCAAATACTGGATCTGCAAGCGGGCCCCCGGCCACGCCTATGAAGCAATGGAGTGCATTGGCGGTAGTGGCGTAATGGAAGATAGTATTATGCCCCGACTATTCAGAGAGTCTCCTGTAAATAGCATTTGGGAAGGTAGTGGCAACGTCCAGTGCCTGGACATGCTTCGCGCCACGCGTCGTAATCCTGAATCTCTACAAGCCTTCCTGACCGAATTGCATACTGTAGAAGGTAAGCATTCACTGATGGATGAAGCCCTAAATGATCTTCATCAAGAATTCTCTAATCAGAAGGATATAGAATACCGCTCCAGAGGAATCGTTGAAAAGATGGCACTTTGCTTCCAAGGGGCAAGCCTACTCCAATATGGAAATGAAGAAATCGCCAATGCGTTTTGCCTCGCCAGACTAAAAAGTGACAACAAAGGTTGGGTTTATGGTACCCTACCAGGCGATATTGATTGTTACTCGATCATTAATCGAGCAACACCGAACTAAGACGAAGCGAATAAGCCCGGGACATTACCGGGCTTAATAGTCTATGAAGGCTTGTTTTTCTTCTAAAGACATAGGTGATTTCGTCTTATAAATTTTGAACTAGCAACGATAATAATTATAAAAGTCACTATTCGACACCGCTGGTTAACTGCTAACACAGTAGAAAAGAAACAGCATTTAGTAAGGTCTAAACACTAAGTTTGGCCTCAGTAAGAATTGAATAGTGTTTAATATACGGGAGAGAAACTATGTCTGTAGCACAAGAAATCGATGAAGTAATCGTGGTCGATGAAAACATAGAAAAAGGATATTTCTACCTCGAAAACCGCCAATTTCATGGCCCTTATGAAACAGAGGAACAAGCCTCTCAGGCAGCTTTAGAAAACTGCAAATTGTCTTCACCTGGTGAGTGCAGGGCAATCTATCACGGCTCAGCAAAACGCGATAGCGATACCAACCTTAACGTGCCACTTGGCGACATGCGCGAAGCAGGCTCAATAGAATGCCCTGAAGCCGCTGAATAAGCGCTGCTAACTGCTCAGGAGCCCCTCCTGAGCAGCCTATTATTTTTCTATCTGCTCTACCCCCTTTTATCCCTCTTATATCAACTAGGTTGTATAGCTTCGGCTCGGCAATGTTCTTAAGATAAAAGCTCGCCCTGAAAAGAATTCCGATACTATAGTTGCCCACCCCGTTCTTATGAAGTGGAGGAAGTATGCCCGATCAAACTTTAACAGACGGCAATAGCACCCTTGAGCCTCTAGAATCTCTATCAAACCCTGAACTAATTGCTCATATCTTGCAGCGCTACCATGAAGTCCATCGACAACAGCTTAGCGAACTAAATGAAAAGGCTGCTCGAGTTGAATCTGTACACGGTGAACACCCAGAGTGTCCTCATGGCCTATCTAATCACCTGCAAACAATGAAGATAGAGCTCGAACAACATATGTTTAAGGAAGAAAACATCCTCTTCCCTATGCTGGAACAAGGAATGGGAGCAATGGCTCAGGGCCCTATCTCGGTGATGCGTCATGAGCACGATGAACATGCTGGTGCAATCTCCCAGCTATCAGAGCTAACGAACCAGCTGACATTACCAGAAGACGCTTGTAATACCTGGACAAGGCTTTATGCCTTAATTTCTGAATTTATCGAAGATTTGCAAAGTCATATCTCGATTGAAAACAATCTACTCTTTGCTCGCGCCTAACAGTTCTGGCACTCACTGATATTGATAGTAAAAGATGAATCATAGAGAACAGCAGCCTATCGTGTACTCATGCTCTGGCTGCTCTAATGTCGCCCAGCTTACCAATCAATTAGCCCTAGAATTGAACCGTCTAGGACAAGCTGAAATGTCTTGTATAGCAGGCGTTGGCGGACAGGTTAAATCATTAGTTAGACAAGCGAAATCAGAGCGACCGATCCTGGCCCTAGATGGCTGTGCTTTGCATTGTGTAAAACAATGCCTTAACAAAGTTCAAGTCACCCCCACACTTCACCTCACACTGACTGACCTAGAACTCAAGAAAGTAAAGCATCAAAACTTCTCAAAGCAAGAATTTGAACACGCTTACACTTATGTTTCGAAAAAGCTTTCGTCGATCCAAAGTAAGCCTCAGACGCACTTTTAGTCTTATCGTATTAAGCCTCACACATTCCGCTTGGCTCTGATACACTAGCTCTTTCAGCCCCTAGCAGCTTCTGCAACAATAAGTACTTGACGCGAAATGACTAACTCCGCCAATTTCAGGCACAAGCGCCCTCTCCTTCTTCGCCCAACTAGCTTGAAGATACTAAGTGTTTTGGCCTTACTGCTCTTTGCCTGGTGCATATATCTCGATGCTCAGGTCAGATATAAGTTTGAAGGCAAGCGGTGGGCGCTTCCAGCTCAAGTATTTGCCCGCACCCTCGAAATTTATAACGATAAGGCGCTAAACGCCAACAATCTGCTTGATGAACTCAATATGCTAGGTTATCAAGCCCGTTCGGAACCTAAATCCGAACGCAGCTACTCCATTCGTCACCTATCAAGCACCCATCAAGTTGTTGAACTAAAGGTACCTGCTCATCAAACACTTGAAGGTTATCAAGAGAGTAGTCACTTTCGTTTTCATATAGAAAACGATATCGTCACCCAGCTGCAAGGCCTGGGTAGTCATCAAGCGCTCTATACACTAGAGCCTTTAAAAGTGGGCGGCATTTATCCCCGCACTAAAGAAGAAAGAATCCTACGACCCTACGAAGACATACCCGACCAACTCATTGCCAGCCTTCTTGTCACTGAAGATCGTGACTTTAAACATCATTTAGGCATTTCACCGCTATCCATAGCGCGTGCTGCATGGGCAAACCTGAAAGCGGGCAGAGTTGTTCAAGGTGGCAGCACGCTTACCCAACAATTGGTCAAGAATTTTTATCTCAGTCGAGAGCGATCACTTAGCCGAAAGGTAAATGAAGCACTGATGTCTCTGATGCTGGAAGCCCATTATGACAAGCAGTCCATCCTAGAAACTTACATGAATGATGTCTTTCTCGGTCAATCTGGCTCACTCGCTATCCACGGGTTTGCAGCGGCCAGCCTCTACTACTTTGGCAAGGATTTACGTGCCTGCTCTATCTCCGAACACGCTCTACTTGTCGCCATGATCAAAGGCCCGTCCTATTATAATCCTCGCCGTTTTCCTGAACGAGCACTAAAACGACGCAACCTGGTTTTGTCTCTTCTGAACAAGGAGAACCTCCTTGACGATCAACGCTATCAAGAGGCGATCACTCACACATTAAACGTTATCGATAAGCCGACTCTACAGACTAATCCCTACCCGGCATTTATGGACATGGTAAAGCGTCAGCTGGGAAAAGATTACCATGAAGACGACCTACGCACTGAAGGGCTAAAGATATATACCAGTCTAGACCCCCAGCTCCAGCACCAGCTAGAGAATACAATCGCCAGCAAACTTCCAACACTCGAATCAGTGAAACAGACAGGAACGCTTCAAGTAGGCGCCGTGGTCACCGCAACCGGCACCGGGGAAATACTCGCCATGGCTGGGGACAGAAAAGCACGATACCGCGGTTTTAACCGTGCTCTTGATGCAAGAAGACCTATCGGCTCGCTCATTAAACCGTCAATATTCCTTAGCGCACTGGAAAAACCCTCACAATATCAACTCAGCACGCTGGTATCAGATCAGGCATTCAAAATAGAGTTTGAAGATGGGCAAATCTGGGCGCCGCAGAACTTTGATCACGAAAGCCATGGAGAAGTCCCCTTATATCTAGCGCTTGCTAAATCCTACAATCTGGCAAGTGCCCGCTTAGGTTTAGAGCTAGGAATTGACACAGTGCATGACATGCTCAGGCGTTTAGGTGTCAAAAGAGAGCTCACGCCCTACCCTTCTCTATTCCTAGGATCTCAATCATTGTCACCGCTTGAAGTGACGCAGCTCTACCAAACTATCGCCAGTAATGGCTTCAACATGCCCTTAAGAGGAATTCGCGAGGTCACCAACGCACAAGGTGAAACTTTAACCCGCTACCCTTTCAAGCTTAGTCAAGTAGTTGCACCCGAGGCGATTTATTTATTACAAGAAGCACTAGTAAAGACCATGCAAACCGGCACCGGGCGCTCTGCATACAAACAACTACCAGAGCAACTGGTGGTTGCGGGTAAAACCGGCACCACTAACGATAATCGGGATAGTTGGTTCTCAGGCTACTCGGGAGATTACCTAGCAACCTTTTGGCTCGGCCGCGATGACAATAAAGAAACACACCTAACCGGCAGCAGCGGTGCCCTGCAGCTATGGAGCGACTTTATTCGCC
The DNA here is from genome assembly GCF_001635845.1 of Oleiphilus sp. HI0132. Lineage (NCBI taxonomy): Bacteria > Pseudomonadati > Pseudomonadota > Gammaproteobacteria > Oceanospirillales > Oleiphilaceae > Oleiphilus > Oleiphilus sp. HI0132. Next base: position 6,741 of record NZ_LWGJ01000347.1, read on the forward strand.
GCATCCCTCAATATCCCTTGAGTATGGAAGCTCCTGCTAACATCCAGTACCATTGGTTTGATCAAAACACGGCTCACCTCACCGATGAACGATGCAAGGGCGCTATAGACCTTCCTGTCTGGGGTGAACCAGATACATCTGAATATCAAGCATGTAAAAATGGTTATTCATCGGTGAAAGGGTGGTTAAAATCATGGTTTTAGAAGGCCTCAGTTATTTATTAAAGGCATCTCCTCTGGCTTTAGTGCTCAGTACAGTTCTCCTACTGAGCGCTTGTTCTTCACTCAACACACAGACTAAGCCTAACATTGTCCCCGTAACACCGAGTTCAAAGGCCGACTCACCGATCACATCCAAGCCTCACAGCATACTTAATAAAGCTGTAACACCAGAGGAAAAAAGCATAACTGTCGATAGTGATGCAGCCAAAAATCAAGATGTAGAAGTAAAAGAAATAAACAAGGTAGAAAGCAATATATTAAGCGTTCTACTTGCTAAAGCCGAAAAAGCAAAAAACTCTCAACAATGGCTACGCGCCCAACGAATATACGAACAAGCCATACGGGTCGCCCCAAACAACCCAGAGGTATTTATCAAGTACGGTGATTTATATCGTTTAATGGGAGGAGATGACAAAGCAAAAAGCATGTACCAGCGAGCGCTTTATCTAGCGAGTGGCGACAAGCGTTTAAGAGACCTTGTACTTGAGAAACTAGAGTCGTTCTAACTGTGCGCGTGTAAGTCAGCATTAAGTTTTAGATACTTGTGTTTCCAGCACGGCTTGATTGGTAAGGATAGAAGAACATGTTTTTAACTATGAATACTCATCTTTCAATATCTCAATAAATACGCCAGCAATACTTGGGTCAAACTGCGTCCCTGAGCAGCGCTTAATTTCAGCAATAGCTTCTAAGCGGCTACAACCCTTTCTATAAGGTCTATCAGCGGTCATCGCATCGTATGTATCTGCGAGCGCTGCAATACGGGCGAGAATCGGAATATCTTCGCCCTTTAATCCATCTGGGTAGCCTGTTCCATCATATTTTTCATGATGACTTCTTACTATAGGTAGAATCGCTTTAAACTTATGGATTGGTTTAAGAATAAGCTCCCCCTTTACTGGATGTTGACGAATGATTTCAAGTTCACTATCCGTAAGTGGCTCAGCCTTGTTTAGAATCTGCTCATAGGTACCGATTTTCCCAATATCATGGAGAATGCAGCCCACCTTGAGAAGGTTTAATGATTCGGAATCAAGTGATAATTTCCGTCCAATACGTAATGCCAGAGCTGTCATGCGCTCCGAATGCCCCTTAGTCCAGTGAGACTTAGCATCAATTGCAGAACTCAAGGCAGAGGTTGTATCCAAAAACATTGAATGCAAAGACACATAGTTTTCTGCATTTTCGATCGCTATAACAGACTGGTTGATTAGCGTCTGGCAGAGGGCGATTTTTTCTTGAGAAAAAGGTTCCCGGTCCCACACTCTTGACTCACCCAAAATAATAGCACCCTCTGAGCGTCCTTTAATAACTAAGGGAAAGATTAAACCGGAATGTGTTTCAGAAGTGAAAATTTGTTCCAACTCAACTTTATGTCTCCGATCAAACATTTCTGTATTAGAAACTGATACGTATCGTCCAGTGTCAAAAGCCTTCTGTAAGTCAGGACAATATTTTACGTCTAACTCGTTTCCAATGCCAGGCTCCCAATCTAGCATCCTGATGGGATAGGCTGCGCGAATTACAGGGCCTGCATGCTCACTATCTTTTAGAGCAATACGGCAATAGGTTACTTTCAGTGTACTTGTTAGTTTCTGCGCCATAAGCTTTAGCAACTGCTCAATATCTAACTCGGACGAGAGTTCAGCGCTTGCCAATAAAAGTATCTCAAGGTCTAAAGAACGTTCCTTTAGCTGAATACTGTGTCTATCCAGTTGGTCTTTGAGGCTTAGGTGTTGATGGGAAAGCTGTTCAGCCATGCTGTTGAAACTGTCAGCAAGTTCCTCCAATTCGTCCCCGGTATCTAAATTGACTCGATAATCCCATTCTGAGCTTTTAAGCCTCTGAGTCGCCTTAACCAGGTCGTTAATGGGACGTGTAATCGAACGAACTAGCTGGAAGCTAAAAAAGACAAGGAAAAAGACGAGAAGCGTGCCGCTAATGACAACGCTTTTTTGTGCGCCATAACGCATCTCAGATGCTTCATGAAAAGCTTTTTCTAATTCATGGTCAAGAAAAATATGAATCTGGTCTAGCTGTGTGGTGATTTTCTGGCCTAATGCATCGAACTCACTCAACAAGCTGTTTTTCCCGCTAGTTTCGGTAGAACCCGCTAAAACTAATAGGTTCGAGCTCAGGCTAGATAAGCGAGCAATGTCACTTCTAACTCGTTTCAACAGAAATTGTTCTTTTTCAGCTAATATGGGTTTATGCTCAATTGTTTCCAAGAGAGCGTTTAGCTCGTCAATAAGATTACTGAACTGTGAACCTTCTTTTTTGACTCGAATAGAAGCCCGTTGTTCGGCTAATAGGGATACAAACACAGTTTGTGCTTGATCGACTATTCCAGTATGGCTAATAATTTTGTCTACCAACAAAAACTTCTTATCTATCCTAGATTGCTCAAATAAAACGTAGGCTAGTGTCGCGGAAATTAATACCAGACACACAACAACGGCTATAATAATCCGGCTTCGAATATTTGTTTTCAATAAACTCGTCCTAATAATTCAGAAAGAAGGTAAAAAGATCTATTTTCCAGTAAGAAATGATTTGGCATGATACCGACATTTGCACATTAGCTTTTTATTTGCCAACCTTCAGAGGCCGCACTGGGGTCGTCTTTAAGGCGGATTTTCACTTGGACATTATGTTTCGAATCTGCGTTGTTAATAGCTTCTTCCGCTGAGATTTTCCCTTCTTTATAGAGTTTAATTAGAGATTCATCGAAAGTAACAACATTTTGATCCATGTCTCTCTCAAATGCTTCAGTTAACTCTCCAATTTTTCCTTTCTGAATCAACTCACCAAAGTAAGGAGAATTTCGCAATATTTCTAATGCTGGAGTTAATGAACCATCCTTACTTTTTACAAGTCGCTGGCAAACAACAGAATGAAGGTTTCTTGATAGATCAATCAATATTTGTCCCCGGTCATCTGGAGGGAAAAAGTTAATAACTCGATCCAATGTTTCAACGGCATTGCTGGCATGAATAGTGGCTAAACATAAATGACCTGTTTCAGAATATACGATCGCCTGTTTCATTGTGTCGGTATCTCTTATCTCCCCAATCATGANTACATCTGGAGCTTCACGCATTGCACTTTTCAAAGCATCTGAATAACTCTTGGCATCGATCGAGATTTCCCGTTGATTAACAATTGATTTTTTGTAAGAGAATAAGTATTCAATTGGGTCTTCTATAGTCAGAATATGTCCTGTTGAATGCTTGTTTCGAAAATCGATCATTGCTGCTAGCGTTGAAGATTTACCTGAGCCGGTGGCGCCAGCAACCAGAACCAGCCCGCGTTTCTCAAACATAAACTCACCCAGATCTTCTGGTAACCTTAGCTCTTCTAGAGTTGGCGGTGAGGTTTTAATACAACGAATCACCATCGCAACAGAACCGCGTTGCCTAAAAACACTCAGGCGAAATCGCCCCAAGTTAGGAACGGAAATACCAACGCTAGTGCTCAGATTCTCATCAAAATTCTTAATTTGCTGATCATTCATCAGAGAATAAGCAAGCTCTTTGGTTTGGGCTGATGTTAAAGCCGTGTCTTTATTAATCGCACTACAAACACCTTGTATTTTTACTAAGACAGGAAAGCCCGCGCTAAAAAACAAATCCGAGGCTTGCTTTTTAATCATGTACTGTAAGTACTGCGAGATATTGGTCATTAGTCAGCCTTAGCTTTATTTTTGAACATTATTTAG
>NZ_LWGJ01000348.1:0-1106 GCF_001635845.1 Oleiphilus sp. HI0132
TGGCGGCAGATCCGCCGGATGAACCGCCAGTTGAACGCTCAAGGTTCCACGGGTTAGAAGTCGAGCCAAAATAACTAGACTCAGTCGTAGCCGTTAAGCCAAACTCAGGCATTCGAGTTTTTCCTAGGGGCACGACGCCTAGCGACAGGAATTGACGTACGAAATCTGAAGATTTTGCTGCGGGTTTAGGTTTTAACGCTGCGGAACCATGAGCGGAGGGCACTCCGTTAAAGTCGTCATTATCTTTAATAAAGCTAGGGACACCGGAAAAATACCCTGAATTAGGCAACAATGCGTACCGTCGAGCCCTGTCATACATTTCCACAGCAAGACTGTTTAGGCTCGGCTCAACATGCATCGCGCGACTAATACTCGCTTCAACCGCCTCTTGGGCCGATATTTCTCTTTTACGAACCCTTTCGGCAATTCCTACTCCATCGAGTTCACCTAGAACATCTTCTGTATAGGCATTAATTGTTTTCGCCGATGGAATCATGCTGCGCTCATATATTAGGCATTGTATTGGCTGGAGGATACCGCTCCACCACTTCCAATCCAGTCCGTATGGAAAAACTCGCCTCGATCTCTATCAACCCGTTCATAAGTATGCGCACCGAAGTAATCACGTTGCGCTTGCAGCATATTTGCTGGCAATCTTCCGCAGGTGAAGGCATCAAAGAAAGACAAGCCTGACGCGGTACATTGCATTNGTAGCCCGATTTCAATCGCTTTACCCAAAACCCTGCGCCAGGAAGGAAGTGACTGCTTCAATAATTGTTGAAAATAGTCATCGATTCCTAAGAAAGAGAGCTCAGGGTTCTTTATAAAGGCGTCACGAATATTCTCTAGAAAACGACTTCGGATAATGCAACCTCCTCGCCACATTAAAGCAATATTCCCGAAGTTCAGATTCCAATCCAAGTTGTTTGAAACTTGCTTCATTAACATGAAACCTTGAGCATAAGAGATGATCTTAGACGCCAATAAGGACTCTCTCAACGCTTCAAGCCAATCGTCCTTATCTCCACCAACACTAGATATCTCACGCGCGAAAGCTGTTTCAGCAGCGATTCGCTCTTCTTTGAAACTGGAGATATATCGTGCAA
>NZ_LWGJ01000349.1:0-286 GCF_001635845.1 Oleiphilus sp. HI0132
GCGGCACCTACGAATTCACAAATAAAAAGTAAAGTATCTTGCTCAAAAGGAATCTCCCTACAGCTTTCGGGAATAATTCGTACAGAGGCATCTGGGTAGGCTGTATGCCAGCCAGTGTAACTGACATTGTCGTATAACTGATCTTTCGAGTCCCAGCCCAAAACAACATCGCAAAAACCAAAACCCTTGTCGAGCCCAGCAAAGAACTTATCTTTGCTCATATATTTACCGCGCATCACGCCGTCTATATCGAAAAGACCAACTTTGACATGCTTTATTCCACGAA
>NZ_LWGJ01000350.1:0-1259 GCF_001635845.1 Oleiphilus sp. HI0132
TGCCGCGCACGAGGCTCTATTGTTATTTTTTAAAGGGTAAAAAGTCGACATGAGTGATCTATATCTAAAGCTTGCGAACTCTCAGTATACACAGCCAATCATCCAAGCTTTGAACTTGCCCAAACCTCTTAATCTTGCTCGTAGCGAACATGAAAGCTTATATAATATTAGCGGTAAAATCCTGCTTGCCGCGACTAAGCATAATTTTGCGACTAATAGTGTATTTAAGGCTCTCGACTCCGACAACATTACCCTGTTTAGTGCACGCTCTAATACCGAGACACTAAACTTATCGGCCGCACCTACGAGTTATAAAGCTAAATGTACAGAAATTCAGATCGACAACCTTGAAGATCAAAAGTTTAAAGCTTTAGTTTTTGATGCGACGGGAATAAAAACAAGCCAAGAACTGAAGCAATTGTACAGCGTCTTTACTCGTTCCGTTAAGAAAATTAGTATTAATGGACGCTTTGTCATTATTGGGCAATCACCTTCGCAACTTGAATCACCGGAAAGCGCTTCTTTGCAAGGCTCCTTAATAGGGTTTGCAAAATCGCTAGCTAAAGAGTGTGGTAAAAAAGGGATCACCAGCAATGTTATTTACCTGGAAAAAGGCGCTCAGAAATATCTAGACAGCTCTCTCAGGTTTTTCCTTTCGCCCAAGTCAGCCTACATAAGCGGACAATCTATTCAGCTTTGCAACAAAGCAACCAAGCAGAAAAGAACAGACCAGGCTAAGCCACTACTCGGCAAAACTGCTCTTGTAACTGGAGCTGCTCAGGGGATTGGCTATCACACCGCAAAAACATTAGCGCGCGATGGTGCAACAGTCGTCTGCCTGGATATACCTGCCAATGAAAGTGCTACACAAGCTCTCGCTAAAGAGATTTCTGGACACAGTGTTGCATTGGATTTAAGCGCAGAAAGCTCGGTCGACTCTATATGCAATACTATTGGTGCGCAACTCGGCGTAATAGATATCATTGTTCATAACGCTGGCATTACTCGCGACAAGACTATTGCTAACATGCCAGAGCACTTTTGGGATCAAGTGATAAACATCAACTTGTCCAGGGTGCTGGATATCAATCGTGCGCTAATAGAAAAGAAGCTACTTGCTAACAATGCACGCATCATCTGTATATCTTCTATTTCCGGGATTGCAGGTAACTTCGGACAAAGTAATTACGCCTGCTCTAAAGCCGGAATAGCCTCTTATGTTGAAGCGATGAGCCAACACACCGCCGACCAGGGCCTTC
>NZ_LWGJ01000351.1:0-1200 GCF_001635845.1 Oleiphilus sp. HI0132
CCAGAAATGTAAGTTCCGCCAAAGAATGCTATTTGCGTAATCACTGTGGGCTATGTAGCCAAAAATATGTTTGGGCGTTGTCCCGCCCGATAAAGCGATATGGATATCGGCGCCAGATTGGCTCAGAGCCAGCCACTGTTTGGCCACTACCTCTGCAAGCTCATCAGCTGATTCATAAATGCTTATAATAGAACCATCACTACTCGCATTCATACTGCCCCCTGCTTAAGAATTTTTTATCTCGCTATAACTCACAATAATGAGTATTGGCTAAATTTTTACACGGAAAACGCCAGGTACGGCCATCACGCCGAAGAAGGCTCTCGGCTTCTTTCGGCCCCCATGTACCACTCGCATAACCATGCAAGGCATGGTCGCCAGCTTGATATTTCAGAATAGGCTCGACAAACTGCCAACAGGATTGCACGGCGTCGCTACGAGCAAATAGCATTCTTTGGCGGAACTTACATTTCTGGTGGGGAGATGAACGTTGTGTGTCGGCTAATGATGAGCAAAGCAATTATGGTGAAGCCATGCGGCTGTTGTTTAGCCATGTGCTAATTCCAGCGAGTAACATTCATCCCATTCATGGTGAATTAGCGCAAGAAAAAGCCTTGATCGAATTCAAAGATGAAATGCTGGCTTGTCTGCCATCAGTATCTGATGGAGTGAATGCCTTTCCTATTTTTGATTGGGTTATGCTGGGTATTGGGGAAGATGGACATACTGCCTCATTGTTTCCTGGCCAAACAGATTACGACTGTGCTCAGAGTGCCGTTCAGGCGACTCAACCAAGCTCCAAGCAGGAGCGAATCTCGCTAAGTGCTTCAGTCATATCATGTGCCAAGAGAGTGACATTTATTGCCTTGGGTAAGAGTAAGGCAAGTGTCGTGCGAGAAATAGTCGATCAGGCAGAAGTCTCTAAAAGCTACCCGGCAGCCAATATTTTTTCACGAATTATTGCAAGCTCAGGGTGTGTTGAGTGGTATTTAGATGCGGAATCGGCAGCTAAACTTAGCGAGCATTAAACAAGAAATAGTCGAGGGATAATTATGGCGGATAACAAAGCAGACATTGCAGTCATTGGTCTAGCGGTAATGGGGCAAAACCTGGTTCTGAATATGAATGACCACGGTGTCAGGGTCGTTGCGTATAACCGAACGCAGAGCAAAGTATCCGAGTTTATCAAGGGTCTTGCTG
>NZ_LWGJ01000352.1:0-982 GCF_001635845.1 Oleiphilus sp. HI0132
GTTGGGGCGATGAAGGTGGAGGCTATGGCTGCTCGAATGCAGCAGATTAATCCGCAGATCAAAGTACATGCAAACCACACCTTTATTACGCCTGCAAATGTAGAAACTTTGCTGCACAAAGGCTTTGACTATGTCTTTGATGCGACCGATAGTGTCAAAGCAAAGACTGCCATTATTGCTCATTGTTCGCGACATAAGATTAAGTTGATCTGCTCGGGAGGCGCCGGTGGCCAAGTTGATCCGAGTCAGATTCAAATTGCTGACTTAAATCGTACTATCCAGGACCCATTGCTTGCCAAGATACGCAATAATCTTCGTCGCATGCATGGCTTTTCCCGAAACCCCAAACGCAAATATCGGATTGACTGTGTATATTCGACTGAGCAATTAGTTTACGCACACAGTGATGGCGCAGTATGTCACGAAAAGCCAGCCGAAGGCGGTCCGGTAAAACTGGATTGTGCCTCGGGCTTTGGTGCGGCAACTCACATAACGGCAACATTCGCCTTTATGGCGGTATCTCAAATTCTAAAGAAACTCGCAATCCTGGCAGAATGATCTTTAATTGTAAGACGTCCCTTAAAAGGGTGTTGTAACGAGTTAAAGTGCTTCCCCATAGATGTATGTTGCGGGTGGGCCGATTTCAAAGAAAAGAATCCGTTTCTATGGTTGAGCTGCAGCTTATTTTACTGGCGAGTATTGGTGTTATTTCCCTTATTTGTCAATGGATTGCCTGGCGTTTACGTTTGCCGGCAATTTTATTTCTCTTACTTGCAGGAATTCTTATCGGGCCTGGTTTAGGTATTCTGGAGCCGGATGCCTTGTTTGGTGAAATGCTATTCCCGATTGTATCGCTGGCCGTTGCCGTGATTCTGTTTGAGGGTAGCCTTACTCTTAAATTTCAGGAGCTACGTGAACACGGCAAGATGGTTCGCAACCTTCTAATGTCTGGTGTAGTTGTTACTTGGTCTATCGGAACCAT
>NZ_LWGJ01000353.1:0-1137 GCF_001635845.1 Oleiphilus sp. HI0132
TTACACCCGTTAATTCAACCATTTTTAACTCAATCCTCAAGTTTAACAACGGTACGGTTGACCTGACTGCAGCGCCGGCAATTGTTTACGAGCCCTTCGAAATGCATAAAGGCTTAGAACCTGACGGTGGCATCTATAAAGACCCTTTCCTGTATATCACCATGCAGGTTATCGCACGTTGGGAAAAGTTCCCCGAAGGCTTTATTCAGAAGGCTCGGCTAAAAGCGGTTGAGGAATACTCAAAGTTTGTTAAGTTCCTTACGGACCCAGAAGCAACTATCCCCGAACACTATTGGATAGATATCCCCGAACATCTATACGATTACTGGGTGGAAGATTTTAGAGAGAGCCGTTTGGAGTTAGGTCGTCGCGGTATCTACGACCAAAAGACGCTTAAACTAATGAGGAAGGTCCGCTGCAAACTCGACCCTCAAGCGGCTGAATGCTCAGCAAGCAACCGCGAATAGAGAGCTAAGTATTTGACGCTAATCCCCTACATTCGCTATCGCTGTATGGGGGTCTTGGTGGATGATTATATCGGATTGCGGAAAAAACTCTTTTATCTTGTCATGTACCTCGTCAGCGAGGTCATGTGCAGCGAGTAATGTCATATTCCCATCCATTACAAGATGGAACTGAATGAATTTCGTCTGACCAGACTGACGTGTTCTTAGATCATGAATCTCTATGACGTTTTCATGTTCACAAGCCAAGCTTTCTATCTGATTAATTTCCTCATCAGGGAGTTCCCGGTCAAGCAACAACTGAATGGCTTCATAGCCGATTTCTATTGCACATTTTAGAATGTACAAGCCTATTAGTAAGGCAATAATAGGGTCTGAATACAACCAGCCCATATAATAAAGGGCCAAGCCTAACAAAATTCCAGCATTAGTTACTAAGTCTGCTGAATAGTGAAGAGAATCAGCCTTGACAGCAATCGAATTGGTTTTTCTAACGACATAACGCTGGTAAGCAACCAATACCAAAGTTAATGCCATCGAGAAGAGCATCACCCATGTGCCAATTTCAGGTGACTCGATCAGTTCAGGGTTAAAAATCCGCTCCACTGTATACATCAATAGAAATATCGCCGAGCTGCCAATAAATATTGCTTGCCCTAAGCCCGCTAGTGAT
>NZ_LWGJ01000354.1:0-1178 GCF_001635845.1 Oleiphilus sp. HI0132
TGAACAACTTGGCTTTCAAACAGCATCAGGCTTTAGGCGCTTTTTCAAAGCCGAATTTTCACAAACACCTATAGAGTTTCTCGAAAAGCATTGTTCAGGAAAAATTTGTTCCAATCTTGAAAACTAGGCGTCACCTTCTCCGCCTTTTTAATCTGGATATTATTAACGAAGATAGTAAGTCAAGCATGAGCTAGCTCAAACATAGCTCGAAGCACCTAGCGAGGCACAGTGACCTCNGCCTACAAATCTCCGAGCACTAATGCACCGCTTTCCAATAAGTTGGCAATAACGCTTTTATCCTGTTTATCTGAAACTAAATCTAGTATTCGCTGACGACAAAGATCTTGTCTGTCGGCGAGTTCTTCAGCCAATGCGGCTGAACATTTATAAGAAGTACCATCAACATAAAGCAGACACTCCTTGAAGGTGGTATAGGCAAAGCGTGAAGCAGGGTTACGCTGAATTAGCTCACCCTCACCAAGGAGCGACTCCCAATCCTCAATACTTTCGCCGACAAGCTCAAGCTCAGGATACTTCCTTTCCGTTACATACTCCCCTAGCCAGTTTGCAAGCAAGGTCTCATTGGTCAAGGCCTCGCTCAACATTTCACGCAAGCGAGTGATAGCAGCTTCAGGGATATTACCTCGGGCAGCTTTTAAAGCCTCGATGCTATCCTGATAACGCTCATCCTCTTTCAAGCCCTCCAAAGCTGCTGTCGCTACACCGTCGACAATATCTCGAATGCTCGGAGCGCGAAAACCAACTGAATAGGTCATGCTGTTTTCTACAGAGACTCCTAAGTGCGCATGCTTGGCGGGAATGTAAAGGATATCACCCGGTTCCAAGGTTACTTCCAATTTAGGCTCAAATTCAGTCAGGATACGCACAGAGGTATCTGGTACCAATTCACTGTCGGCGCTACAAACCTGACCTACTTGCCACTTTCTGCTCCCCTCTCCTTGAATTAGAAAGACATCAAAAAAGTCATAATGCTGGGAAACGGTTCCCCCAACCGGCGCATACGAAGCCATTATGTCATCCAGACGCCAGCTCGGTAAGAAATCAAAAGACCTTAAAATCTCCGCCACTTCAGGTGACCACTGATCAAGACCTTGAACCAGAAGCGTCCAATCCCTCTTGGGTAGAGTAGGAAACCGGCTTTCTTCAAAAGGCCCACA
>NZ_LWGJ01000355.1:0-972 GCF_001635845.1 Oleiphilus sp. HI0132
GCCTGCTTTTTGTTTTGCAATCGACCCGAGCAGTAAACTTCCAATATCCATAGAGTCAGACCAGGCTAGCCTTGACGACCAGAATGGCACGTCAACCTATACCGGCAATGTCATAATCTCCCAAGGTTTATCTCGCCTAGAAGCAGATAATATTTCTGTAAAGGCGACAAATCGCAGCATTACAACCATCCAGGCCTCTGGCCAGCCAGCACACTTTGTACAACAAGTAAGCGCCGATAGCCCGAACACTCATGGCTATGGCAGCTCTATTACTTATATTGCAAAAGACAACTTGTTACGTTTTTCCGGCCAAGCTAAGTTAGTACAACAAGACAACTCCTTTTCAGGTGAAGAAATAGAGTACGACATTGTACGAAGAGCTATACGCGCCAAGGGAGATCAGACCCAAGGGTCTCGAGTTAAAATTCATTACTACCCTAATGCCGAGACCGCATCGGAAAATACTGAAGTGCCACTAATAAAAGGTTCTCCAGAAAACGAAAACAAACTGCCACTCGAACCTGCTCCAAATGCCGAGTCCGGTGCCGAGCAAAAGCAATAGACCTGAGCAACAATGAAAACTTTAAAAGCAGAAAACCTAGCCAAGGCCTATGATAAACGCCAAATAGTTAAAGATGTTTCCCTGACTATCAACAGCGGTGAAGTGATCGGGCTGCTCGGCCCTAACGGTGCTGGTAAAACCACTTGTTTCTATATGATTGTAGGCCTGGTTAAGCATGATAAAGGCAAGATATCAGTTAATGATACCGACCTATCATCCATGGCTATGCATGATAGGGCACGAAACGGTGTCGGCATTAGGGTAGTAATGAATTTTAACTCGAGACCCTTGGGTCTGATCTCCCTTGGCGCGTATAGCTCTTCGTACAATGTCGTACTCTATTTCTTCACCTGAAAAGGAGTTGTCTTGTTGTACTAACTTAGCTTGGCCGGAAAAACGTAACAAGTTGT
>NZ_LWGJ01000356.1:0-1207 GCF_001635845.1 Oleiphilus sp. HI0132
TTGTGCCATAAGTACCAGGCAGCACTAATCATTAATGACAGCCTGGCCCTGGCCCTCGACAGCGATGCAGATGGGCTGCATCTTGGAAAATCTGACGGCCACTTAAGCGAAGCACGGCAAGCACTCGGCGACAAAAAGATCATTGGCGTTACCTGCCATAGTGACCTGCAATATGCTCAGGACTGTATTAACCAAGGCGCATCATACTGTGCTTTTGGTCGTTTTTTTGAATCACAAACTAAGCCAGAAGCGCCTCCATGTAGCCTGGAAACATTCAAGCAAGCACTGCAATTGAGTATTCCCGTACTAGCCATTGGGGGTATTAGCATAGACAATATTGCTCGCTTCAGAGATACTCCTCCTCATAATATTGCGGTCATTAATAGTCTCTTTGGCCAGGCAGATATCTACCAAGCTGCGCTGGCGCTAAGCGCCGCATTTAAACAAATTCAAACTTATTAATTTAGAAACAGGTTCCAATATGTCTCGATCCGAAGATCTTTTCAACGATGCCCAAAGTGTGATCCCAGGCGGCGTAAACTCCCCGGTGCGCGCATTTAAAGGTGTTGAAGGTACTCCCATTTTCTTTGAACGCGGTGAAGGCGCCTATTTAGTAGATGCCGACGACAAGCGCTATATCGACTATGTCGCGTCATGGGGACCAATGATCTTGGGCCATGCCAACCCGGATGTAATCTCTGCCGTGAAAGCGCAACTAGACCACGGCTTGGGCTACGGTGCGCCAACTGAAATCGAAACCATCATGGCGAAAAAGGTTTGCGAACTTGTCCCTTCTATTGAAATGGTTCGTATGGTGAGTTCGGGAACCGAAGCAACCATGAGCGCTATTCGCTTGGCGCGTGGTTTTACCGGACGCGATAAAATCGTTAAGTTCGAAGGCTGTTATCACGGGCATGCTGACTCGCTACTCGTTAAAGCAGGCTCTGGCGCGCTAACGCTTGGCGTGCCTAATTCACCTGGAGTACCTGCGAGTGTCGCCGAGCATACAATCACCCTTACCTATAATGATGCAGACCAAGTTAAAGCACTGTTTGATGAAATGGGTGACCAGGTTGCTGCGATTATTGTCGAACCCGTTGCCGGGAATATGAACTGCATTCCTCCAGTACCTGGCTTTTTAGAAAGCTTACGAGAAGTCTGTGACAAACATGAAAGTGTCTTGATCTTTGATGAAGTCATGACTGGC
>NZ_LWGJ01000357.1:0-678 GCF_001635845.1 Oleiphilus sp. HI0132
GCAAAGGCGTCTGACAACTTGGACGGTACTTGAAATATAAATAGTATTTGAAAAGTTTGTTTAGACTGGTTAGGCCGGACACCTGCTGCGAAAATCGCTAGGCACTGCGCATGTCGCAACTTGAGTGTGACAATTTAGTGCAGTGCTCGGCACTTGAAATAACATGAAACAAACCTTTGTTTCGAATACGTCCAAAAATGGAGAAATTAGAATGTCAGAGAAAACTCTCGGCCTAATCAAAGAAAACGAAGTCACATGGGTCGACCTTCGCTTCACAGATACTCGCGGTAAAGAACAACACGTAAGCATTCCATCTTCTGAAGTTGACGAAGACTTCTTCGAAGAAGGCAAAATGTTTGACGGTTCATCAATTGCTGGCTGGAAAGGCATCAACGAATCAGACATGATCCTTATGCCTGAAGACGCTACAGCAGTACTTGACCCGTTCACAGAAGAAAGCACTTTGATCCTTCGTTGTAACATCGTTGAGCCTTCAACTATGCAAGGCTACGAGCGCGACCCACGCTCTGTTGCGATCCGTGCTGAAGAATACTTGAAGTCTACAGGTATCGCTGACTCTGCATTGTTTGGTCCAGAGCCAGAATTCTTCGTATTTGATGACGTTAAGTGGAAAGCCGACATGAACGGCGCTATGTACGAAATCAACTCTGAAGAAGC
>NZ_LWGJ01000358.1:0-5970 GCF_001635845.1 Oleiphilus sp. HI0132
CCAGTGAGCTATTTCTTGCTTCGACTGTTCCGCTGCTTCCTTTGCTACCACAGGGGCACAGATTACCAAATCGCCCAAAAGGTTAAGCTCAATCTCGGCTGGCGCTTCGAAAGGAAAAGACAAAACATTAGTGGGTTTATCTTTGCCGCGATACTGGCTATTCAATGATTGGCTTTCTTCCTTGTCGACAATACGAACGGTAAGCTCATATTCTTGTTCGTGCTTTTTCCTATCATGAAGTGAGGCTTTAAGAGCGGCATCAACCCATAAACTCAGTTGGGAAAGCGTTGGGATATGAGGGTGTTCAGAAGCTTCCTGAAGGTCGATCGCGGCGATAGCAGTCATAAATCCGTTTTTCGCAGAAAATAGAAAATAATATTGGGGAAACGAAGTGCTACGTTAACACAGAATTTCCATCAGTGGGACAAAAATAGTAGTGAGTATTCTAGAGCGCTTTGAGGCTGGTATTTTTACGGATCTATCCTATAGTCAAAAGACTATAAATAGTATAAAAAAGCGAGCTACGAAATAATGATATCTACTGGATGTCCAGTACGTAGTCGCGAAAAAATCTAAGAGAATAGTTTAAATGTCTCGCAAGCCGATTTTTACCTCATCTTCCATTCTACTTTGCTCTATATTGTCAGCGACGGCTTGGGCCGATGGACACTCGCCGACAGAAGCAAAGCAGCCATTAAAACTAAAGGATGTGACGGTAACGGGGACCAAAGAAGGCGAGGTGAAGCTCCAAGAAGTACCGGCAGCAATTTCGGCCTACACCGAAGAAGATATGAGCGATGCTGGTATTGGAAATATCAAAGACCTGCGTATGCAAACGCCGGGGTTGAACCTTACACATAATGGCTAGTCTGCACGGCTCTACATGCGTGGTATTGGTAGTAACCTGGACTTTATTGGTTCAGACCCAAGTGTCACCGTTCACGTCGATGGTGTTTACCAATCTAGAACAACCTCAATTCTTGAAGACTTTCTCGACGTTGAACGAGTCGAAATACTGCGTGGGCCACAAGGTACTTTGTATGGTCGAAACTCTACCGGCGGTACGATTAACCTGATCACTAAAAAACCAGAAGCGGAGTCTAGCGGTAAGCTATTCGCAGAAGTTGGCTCGTATAGTTTTCGCAGCGTAGGCGGCATGATAAACGGCACAATTTCTGAGGATAAGGTTCTAGGCCGTTTAGCTGTTGTTAAGACCGATCACGATCCTTACGTCAAGAATACTGCTGCAACAGGTGTTGATGGTTTATTGGATGACGACTCTTTAGCGACTCGCGGGGCATTGCGCTTTTTGCTCGATGACAAAAGCGAGTTAGTGTTAAGGGCAGATTATTCAGATATTGATAGGAATCCAGCGGCTTATAAGACGACGCTTGTGAACTCGGATGGTGCAGCAGGTACATTAGCAGCAGGAGCAATAGTTCCTAGTGATCCATGGTCGGTTAATGTCAATGATGTTGACCCCTATACAGAAAGCAAAAACTATGGCGCCTCAATCGAGTATACGCGAAAAATATCTCCTGAATTAACCTTGGTTTCTCTGACAGGGTATAGAGACCTAGATCTCAAGTTAAAGGAAGATACAGATGGTAGCGATGTGGTGTATCTGGTGACAGAGTATGAAGAGCAGCAGAATATGCTCTCGGAAGAACTGCGTCTTCAATATCAAGGTGACAGGCTAAAATGGGTGGCAGGTGCATATTATTTGCAAGAAGAGCATGAATCTGACACTGCCATTAACTCTACAATTGTTGTCGTAGACTCCAAAAACGAAACACAGGCGTATGCGCTCTTTGGGCAAGGAACCTACTCAATAACGGATCGGCTGAATACAACTCTGGGTTTGCGTTACAGCAGTGAAGAAAAAGAATTTGACAATGTGTATGATCACGCAGATCCTACATTAGATTTTTCTGCGTCGCCCTCTAATTCTTGGGACTCATGGAGCCCATCGTTCTCGCTTGATTATACATATGATTCTGGAACGATGGTGTATAGCAGTGTCAAACGCGGTTTCAAAAGCGGCGGTTACAACATGACGGATGCTTCGCCAGAGTATTCTCCCGAGAAGGTTTGGTCCTACGAAATAGGTAGTAAGTTCCAGCTATTAGATAAAAAACTACATTCAAACATAGCTTTATTTTATAGCGACTATCAGGACTTGCAGGTATCAGAGTTTACAAGTCCAGGTGTATTGAATGTTTCTAATGCTGCAGAAGCGAATATTTTTGGACTTGAGATTGAAAATAAGTGGATGCCAACCTATAACCTGGCGATAGAAATGAATTATGCGTTTTTGAATGCAGAATATGATAATTATATCATTCCGCCAGTTGTAAACGCTGATAGCTCGATTGCTCAGCCTGAACAGGATGCTTCTGGGGATGATATGGTTGCATCTCCAGCTCATAAAGTTAGTTTGGCTGGCCAGTACTTTCATGACTTGCCAAGTGGTACGTTAAGTTACCGCTTGGAGTATGCGTGGCAGGATGAGCAGTACTTTACTGCGCCGAACCATGAAACCTCTTATCAGGGGGCTTATGCTTTAGTGAATGCGAGGTTCGGTTATGAGAGTGCAGATGAAATGTGGGAAGCAGAAGTTTACGTTGAAAACCTAACGAATAAAGCGTATTCAACTTCCACTCGAGAGTTTCCTGGTAGCCCTTTAAGCCTGGATAGTGTCGGTGTAACCAAAGACATCAACCCACCAAGAACCTTTGGTTTGCGTTTAGTTCGCAACTTCTAAACGTAATGAAATCAAAAAAAGCCTCATATGAGGCTTTTTGTATGTATGGGAATAATCCGAAGTAGACAAGGCGGGGCCGCCTACAAAAATCTCACACAAACTCATGCTTCCGACGATACTTATGCGCCGGATACGAACCCAATATCCGTACCTCCTTCGCGAAAAAGTTCAATTCTTCCAAAGCATTCTGAAGCGCTTGCTGACGATAATGTCCATCGACATCAATATGAAAATGACTCGCTTCCATGGTTCCACCATCCATATAGCTCTCAAGCTTGATCATATTGACACCGTTGGTGGCAAAACCACCGAGAGCCTTATACAAAGCCGCCGGTATATTTCTGACCGAAAACAACAAGCTCGAAATATAATGCTGCTTCGGATCATAGTCGGCATCAATAGCTTGCTTAGCCAAAACAATAAAGCGCGTCGTGTTGCCGCCCACATCCTGAAAGCTCTCTGCGATCACATCTAGCCCATACAGCTCTGCCGCCAAAGTAGAAGCTATCGCGCCATGGCTACCGTAAACCGATTGCGCATCTTTCTTAGACGCCAAGTCCTTAGCAGACAAAGCCGTATCCATCGCCACTAAAGGGGTGATCTTTAAAGCTTCCAAACGATGAAAGCACTGCGCCAAAGCTTGAGGATGAGAAGACACTGTCTTAATCGCCTCAAGTTGAGTTCCGGGTAGGGCAAGCAAGCAATGATTCACCGGCTCAAAGTGCTCGGCAATAATGCTCAAATGCGTATTGGGTAATAAACGATAAATCTCCTCAACACGCCCGGCGGTCGAATTCTCAAGCGGGATCATCGCATAGTCAGCCTGGCCTTGTTCCACCAGCTGAATAGCGCTTTGAAAGTTCTCGCAAGCGAGGGCACGATGATCAGGAAAGACCTTCTTACAGGCCAAGTGCGAATAAGCACCCTCAATTCCCTGATAAGCAACAGTAATCTGTGTAGGAGTGTTCATGGTAATAACTGCTTGTATAAATTCGAATGCTGGGATTATAAAGAATAATCAGAGCTAGTGTATCTTTTTCAACGGAGTCAGACTCGATTGAAAACCAATCGAGTCTGACTCCGTTGAAAAGAAGCTGCTGAAAAGTTAGTGTAGATTTAGTGTTCAACGCCAGAAGACAGGGAGGTCAATATGGCGAGATTACCCCGGTTTGTGATTCCAGGCCATCCGCAGCGCGTGATTATTAGAGGTAATAACCGTGAAGCGATTTTTCATCAAAATGACGATTATTTGTTCTATCTAGATAAACTGAATGACGCGTGTCGAGCATACTCTTGTGAAGTACATGCTTATGTCTTGATGACCAATCACGTACATTTGCTGATTACACCTCAAGTGGAAGACGGCATATCAAAAACAATACAGAATATTGGGCGTTACTATGTTCAGTACTTTAATAAAAAGTACCGCCGAACGGGTACGTTGTGGGAAGGGCGTTATAAAGCGTCTCTTATTGACTCAGCTCTCTATTTACTAACTTGCTATCGATATATCGAGCTAAATCCTGTTCGGGCCAATATGGTGGCCCACCCATCTAATTACCCTTGGTCTAGTTATCGTGTTAATGCTTTGGGAGCACAAAGCGAGCTAATCTCACCTCATTTCGAATACTTGTCTTTATCCGTATCGCCAGAAAAAAGACGGTCGATATATCGTTCTCTATTTACGTACGAGATAAAAGAACAGACGCTTGAAGAGATTCGCACAGTAACAAATAAGGCATGGGTACTGGGAAGTGAGCAATTCAAGTCTCAAATTGAAGCGCAGACCGGTAGGGCAAGTCACCCGAGAAAGACGGGCGGTGATCGTAGGTCGAAGGTTTTCAAAGGGGTCAGACTCGATTGAAAATCAATCGAGTCTGACCCCTTTGAAAAAGGCTAGGCCGCCTTAAGATCATAACTCTGCGGATAAAGCTTGTTCGCTTCAGCTTCTTCCAAATCCCTTTGTATTGCAGCAGCGGTATTCTTCAGTACGTTGAGCCCAAATTTCTGAATTCCATTTATGAGCATAGTCAGGCACAAGCAAAATCGTTTAACGTACTGTTATAGAAATTAGGGTATGCAAAATCATGACTCCCATTATTCAAATCGAAAACTTGTCTAAGGTTTATGCTGGTGGTTTTCAAGCGCTCAGTGGTATTAACCTTACAATAGAAAAATCTGAAATCATTGCTTTACTCGGTCCGAACGGGGCCGGTAAGACGACCTTAATCAGTACCATTTGCGGTATAGTCAATCCATCTTCCGGCACCGTGACTGTCGACGGTGAGGATATTATCAAAGGCTACCGCCATACGCGTGAAATGATTGGTCTGGTTCCACAAGAGTTAACGACTGACTCATTTGAGACTGTATGGGATACCGTGACGTTTAGTCGAGGCTTATTTGGTAAAGCGCCTAACACGGCTTATATCGAGAAGACGCTAAAAGACTTATCACTGTGGGATAAGAAAGATAACCGTATTATGGAGTTGTCAGGTGGTATGAAGCGCCGTGTGTTGATAGCCAAAGCGCTGTCGCATGAACCCAAGATTTTATTCTTGGATGAGCCGACAGCTGGGGTTGATGTTGAGCTGCGAAAAGATATGTGGGAGTTGGTCCGTAAGCTTCGAGAAAAGGGGGTCACGATTATCCTCACCACACACTATATTGAGGAAGCAGAAGAAATTGCTGACCGTATTGGTGTGATCAATAATGGTCAATTAGTCTTGGTTGAAGAGAAGACAGAATTGATGCGTAAGTTAGGGAAGAAGCAATTAACCCTCGACCTGAAGACCGAGCTATCTAGTTTGCCAACGAGCCTAAAAGGTTTCGATCTAGTGCTGAATAATAATGGCCTGCAACTTGTTTATACCTACGACACGCTAGAAGATCATACGGGTATTGCGACCTTGCTCCAGCACTTGTCTGAAGAGGGGATTCAGTTTAAAGATTTAAAGACTGACCAGAGCTCATTAGAAGATATCTTTGTATCGCTTGTTAAGGAGTCCGCATGAACCGTCACGCAGTTGCCGCGATTTATAAGTTTGAAATGGCCCGTACAAAGCGAACCATTTTCCAGAGCATTGTCTCGCCAGTTATCTCTACCTCTTTGTATTTTGTCGTCTTTGGTTCTGCGATTGGCTCGAGGATTAATGAAGTGGACGGAGTTAGCTATGGGGCCTTTATCGTACCAGGCTTGATTATGC
>NZ_LWGJ01000359.1:0-664 GCF_001635845.1 Oleiphilus sp. HI0132
TACAGAAGCTCGAAGCCCATCCACCCACCTTACTCCGGAAGGCTGACTGTCGTGTTTGAGCAAAGCGAGGCTTTCGTTGATATCCGCATTGACGGTAATTTCTTCAAGCCTCTGATTATGGCCGAGGCGTATCTGCTCCATCTGTCGATCGAGAATTTGTAGCTCGTGTTTTCTGTCTTGTTTGTCTTGCCAGATTTTCAGCAAGTCAGGAAAAGCGCTTGAAATAAAGCCAAGTAGACTACCTAACAATGTGAGCATATTATTGTCCTCCGAACACTTTCAATTTGATGGCGGCACCTAGCAGTAATGTGGCTAGAATGCCAGTGGTGGCGACTTTGATTACCGTTTGCCATGCGGTTCGCCTAGCATCTCGCCAGGCTTCCAATAGGTCCCTAAGCTCTCGAATATCACGTGCGGCATGACCGTTTTCTAAACCCAGATGTGCCAATACTCGTTCAGCTCCTCGCTCGGCAGCGTTATTCAAAAGGCTCTCAAATTCGTCTTTTGGCATGACGACCATGCCGTTCTCTTTTTCTTTGGCAGGCGCCATTTATGCTCTCCTAAAACAACAAAACCGCCTCAGGGGCGGTTTCAACAATCAAGAATATTCAATCAGTTATTGGGGACTTCAGCATCACACCGTGTTTGCAGTCCGCTCGCATCG
>NZ_LWGJ01000360.1:0-793 GCF_001635845.1 Oleiphilus sp. HI0132
TGTGCGCTGCTTTTTTTCCGGTTCCTATTGCCTTCGATGTTGTTATCTCAGTTGGCTTGTTGGCAGCGGGGGTTGATATTGCCTATGTTGGCGCAGCCTTTTTTGCTTTAGGCGTTTTTAGTATTTATCCCGCGACGATGGTTGCACGAGATATCTCTCTGAAATTGAGCCTTGCCTTATTATTGAGTGTGTCTGTTTTAGCGTTACTGGCTGGTCTGACCGTCAGCGCATATACCGAGCAATCACAGGGCGCTAAGTTGCTATCGGTAACAGAAAAACTATCTCAGCTAGCNATGACTAATGATGCGGCTGAAAAGGAAGCAATAGAGCTTCACGGTTTACCGGAATATTCGGCACGCCCCCTGATGCGAAAAGCTGCCCGTGCCTGCCATGTTCTTGGTGAGTCTCGTCAGTATGACTGCTTTGAACGCTTCGTTGTTGAGCTATTATCGAAGCAATTTAGTGCGAGTGCCTGTGATTATCTGGAGGATGCAGCGAGCTATCGCCAGCGCTGTATGGAGGCATTTGATTATCTTAAAGTCAGGAAAGGCGCCTTAACAAACGAAAGTGTGGATCAGTGTAATAGTTTACCTACGCAATATAGGCAGCGCTGTCGTTATGACTATTTTTTCGAGAAGACACTTGAGCAACAAAGCTTATCGCCATGCTTGTCTTTAAATTCTCAAGAAGGTCAGCGCCAGTGTTTAGTTGAGAGCTTAGCGCTAAATACAGAACTTTATCCGGGCTATGCGCTATGCGCTTCACTTGAAGGTTCTGGAGCCGTAGAAGATTT
>NZ_LWGJ01000361.1:0-726 GCF_001635845.1 Oleiphilus sp. HI0132
TCAGGAAACTGCTTTCTTAGAATCGGTACAAAGACTTCATTCAAAGCTAAACCGAGAATCGCAGGCTCATCAGGCGGCCGACCAGTATAAGTACTGTGGTAAATCGCATTTTTTCGATGAGTAATACGCTCGACAGTAAATACCGGAAAGGTATCCACTTCATTGTAATAACCAGTATGATCACCGAAGGGTCCTTCGGGTGCGACTTCATCAGGGTAAATGAAGCCCTCCAATACTATCTCTGCACTCGCTGGCACTGATAGGTCACTCAAGCCCGCTTTAGTCACTTCAGTTTTACTATCACGTAACAAGCCAGCAAAGGCATATTCAGATAAGGTATCGGGCACGGGCGTTACTGCACCGAGTATTGTTGCTGGATCAGCACCTAAAGCCACCGCAACCGGGAAAGGTTTACCTGGGTGTTTTTGCTGCCACTCTCTGAAGTCTAGTGCGCCACCACGGTGAGATAGCCAGCGCATGATCAGCTTATTCTTTGCAATCAACTGCTGGCGATAAATCCCCAGATTCTGGCGAGACTTTTCAGGCCCTTTTGTAATCACCAAAGACCAGGTCACCAAAGGTCCTGCATCGCCTGGCCAGCAAGTCTGGATAGGAAGCTTATACAGATCCACCTGATCTTTTTCGATAAGCACTTCCTGACAGGCAGCCGAGCGGACCTCTTTGGGCCCCATCGCCATCACCTTTTTAAATATCGGTAGCTTTTGC
>NZ_LWGJ01000362.1:0-895 GCF_001635845.1 Oleiphilus sp. HI0132
AGCACGTCCAAACTCAATACCAGCCCGACTTCAAAGCCAAAAAGCCGGGAGTGCGCATTTGGAAATTGCTGACGTCTTACTCGACATCCTTATCATTCTTGTTGTCGCCAGGGTGCTTGGCGATATTTCTCGCTATTTTGGCGCACCGAGTGTTATTGGCGAACTCTGCGCTGGCATTTTGATTGGCCCGAGCTTATTCGCATGGGTAGAGGTCAACGAGATTATATTTTTCTGGGCGAAATTGGCGTCATTCTATTGCTGTTTGACGTAGGATTGGAGACTGACCTAGGGAAGCTTGTATCCTCAGGCAAAAGTCTACTGTCGTGGCGCTAGGAGGCTTTATCGCGCCCTTTCTTGGTGGCTTTGCGGCAAGTTACTGGTACTTTGAACTATCACTACTTGTATCACTGTTTATCGGCGGAACCTTAACCGCCACCAGCATTGGCATCACCATTCGAACACTTTCAGATCTTAACCGACACCAAAGCGACGAAGGACAGGTAACATTGGGCGCCGCCGTACTCGATGATATTCTCGGCGTAATACTTCTTGCCCTACTCTATGACTTCTCAGTCAACGGCAATATCGACCTTATGAGCGCCGGTAGAGTTTTCTTATTTGTCGCGATATTTTTCTGCTTGGCTCCAATTCTCGCCAAGCTGTTTTCTCGAATTATCCAAATATTAGATAAAAGAATTAACGACCCAGGATTAATTCCAACCACTATTGTCGCATTAGTATTGTTCTTTGCCTGGCTCGCTCATTTATTTGGAGCCCCGGAATTACTCGGAGGCTTTGCCGCCGGACTAGCTTTATCGCTCCGCTTCTTTTTACCTTTCGGCATAGCGCTACATAGTTCACCCAAGTTCTCCCACAAGAATGATGAAGACCAATC
>NZ_LWGJ01000363.1:0-1116 GCF_001635845.1 Oleiphilus sp. HI0132
GCTTGATGGTAAGTTCAACCAAGTCATTGTAATCAATTTTACAATAGTCTACCGGGATTTTTACACCCCTAGCCAAGGCATCTTCAGTCAGTACAAAAATCGTCGCGGCAATACAAGACCATTGACTGGCTTCAGACGAGGTTCCCAGGCATTGGAAAACCCCATCTTCAATGAGTACTACGCAGTCACCGTCCAGGATCGTGTCTGAAAGTTGCTGGTTCACAGCGACTTCTGAGGGTGGTTTGTTCAGTATATGCAGGGTCATAAAGTGGGGCCAAGAAGCTAGAATCTTAAAATAATGTCGGAATCGTTAAGCTTATTGCTTACTTGTGCTTTACTAAGTTCGCTTATCGCAAGTGAGCAATCGCTTAACGGGATGTTTCGGTCTTCAGCGTCTTGTTTATCTATATGCACTTTATCTACACCATAAATAGCAAGCGCTTTCATCATTTGGCGAATATTCTTCTGGTGTATGTTTGCAGGGTCTTGATCTTCCAATAATAGATAGCAGCCATCAGTTGCGAGTAGCAGGCTGATATCTTGCTCGAAGGTACCCGCAGCCAGCACAAGGTCGAGAGCTTCTTTTGCATCGCTGGAGCCGAACGGGGCTGAGTTTAATATAATGAGTATAGATTTCTTATCCATCTTGCCTCTGTTTAAGCTCCAAAGGTTATGAAGCGGTCAGAAACGGCCATTGCTTCTACTAGTTGCCCAAGCCCGGAAAGCTCGAAACCTTCAGCGAGATTGTTTGCGTCCTTTTGATGGCGAGCTTGCTCTGTGTTATCGATCAAGCCTCGGCGTGCTGCGGCGGCAATACAGATAACCAGGTCAAGGTTGTGCTTGGTACCAAGGTCTTGCCAGGCTTTATAAAGATCAAACTCGTCTTGTGGTGGTGTCGCGAGTTTAGTACCGCTATGAATACCGTTTTGATAGAAGAAGACGCGAGAAAGCTTGTGCCCATTCTGAAGGGCAGCTTTAGTGTATCGATAAGCGCTGTAAGACGACTGTGAATCGTAGGGAGCGTTAAGGACTAATACAGATATGTTCATATTTTAAAGGGCTAAAAACTAAAAAAGCCATGCTTAGTACAGACCAAGGCATGGCTTTAAAGGGTTG
>NZ_LWGJ01000364.1:0-881 GCF_001635845.1 Oleiphilus sp. HI0132
TCTTACCGGTCAGAACATGATGAGGCTCTGTGCGAAACGCAATTATCTGAGCCTGGTCCAATAGACAAGATAATTGCCAGTCAGATTGCAGAACATATCCATGATGAAGATACATTGCAGATGGGAGTTGGTGGTGTGCCAAATGCGGTGCTCGGAATGTTAGATAGCCACCGAAATTTAGGCCTGCACTCTGAGTTGTTTTCGCCCGCGATGGTTAGGTTGATTCAGTGGGGAGTTCTGACCGGTAAGAAAAAATTCTGGATGCAGCACAAGCACGTGTTTACCTTAGCTTTGGGTGACAAAGCGATGTATGACTTTATGGATGATAACCCTTCGATCGTTGGTTATCCTGCTTCCTGGGTGAATAATCCGGCAGTGATCAGTAAGAACAATAATATGGTTTCTGTAAACGCTGCAATCGAAGTTGATTTGACGGGGCAGGTGAATGCAGAGCATATGAATGGTCAGCAGTTTTCAGGCACCGGAGGGCAGTTGGATTTTGTGAGGGGGCTTATATGGCCGAGAATGGCCGTTCTTTTATCGCGCTTCATTCTACAGCAAAAAAAGGTCAGGTGAGTCGAATTGTCCCACGCATAGAGGGTGGGGCTGTGACCGATACCCGTATGGATACGCATTATATTGTGACGGAAAATGGCTGTGTAGATTTAAAGGGTAAATCTTTAAGTGAAAGGGCTGAGCTACTAATACAGCTGGCGCATCCCAGGTTTCAGCAAGAGTTGATCGATAGTGCCCGAGCAATGGGGGCTTTGGGAAAAAGTGGGCGAAAGTTGCCCGGTGCAGAAATTGCTTCATAGTTAAAGAGAGGGACGCTTTTATGACTTGGGTCATTGAGGATTATTCCTTTCTAGTATTACAATCGA
>NZ_LWGJ01000365.1:0-1053 GCF_001635845.1 Oleiphilus sp. HI0132
ATTATCATGAAGGTAGCGGTGCCGCCGCCGAAGCACTCTCCCAAATTCGGGCAAGAAGCCTCTTCACAAACACTATGTAGTTTATGCTTACGTAGCTTACCCTTTATCTCATCAATCTTTGGGGTTGCCGGAACCCGAACGCGAATCCAGTCTGGCTTTCGTGGCATTTTTTCAGTAGGAATGACTTTAACGGGTATTCTGGCGACCTTCTCGGCGCCACGAAGCTTTTCACCCTGCACAGCTCGCTTAATCGTCTTAGCACTACTGCCTGTCTTCGCGTCGGCACTACCCTTGGGAGAATCTGTCATAACTACCTTCTACTAAATTTAATTTTGAGCAATTAACTGTCTTTATATTCCATAACAATATCGTCATAGGAAAAAGACTTTCGCAGCTCATTAACCAAGCAACCTGCCGCTCTCTCAACAGCAACATCTTCTTGGAAATCACACAGCTGAACCATTTTGAGATCTTGATAGCCACAAGGGTTAATACGCCCAAAAGGCTCAAGGTTCATATCGATATTGAGACTCAAACCATGAAACGAACGCCCATGCCTGATACGCAAGCCCAGTGAAGCAATTTTATCTTCTCCCACATAAACACCGGGAGCATCTTTTTTAGGTGCAGCCTGAATACCGTATAAGGCCAACATATTGACCAAAGCCTGCTCTATTCTAGAAACAAGGTCTCGAGCACCAATTCCCATACGGTTTATATCGAGCATAAGATAAATTACAAGTTGTCCCGGGCCATGATAGGTAACCTGACCACCCCGGTCGACAGGTACAACAGGAATATCTCCTGGCGCTA
This sequence comes from Oleiphilus sp. HI0132, assembly GCF_001635845.1. Lineage (NCBI taxonomy): Bacteria > Pseudomonadati > Pseudomonadota > Gammaproteobacteria > Oceanospirillales > Oleiphilaceae > Oleiphilus > Oleiphilus sp. HI0132. The sequence continues at coordinate 814 of NZ_LWGJ01000365.1, forward strand.
GAATATGCTCTTCTTTTCCGGCCTGCCCTTGCGTGAAAACAGGCTCATGCTGCAGCACCCATATTTCATCTTCGGTCTGCTCGTCGCGCTGGTCGGTAAATTCCTGCATTGCTCGCCAGACTTTTTCATAAGGCTGGAGACCGTGTAACATTTTTACTTGTAAATGCTGGCCAAACGCTGGGCCATTTGAGTTTTGAGCTTTCTCTGTCATCGCTATCGCCCTCAGATCAACATGCCAGA
>NZ_LWGJ01000366.1:0-1310 GCF_001635845.1 Oleiphilus sp. HI0132
GCGGCACAAGCAGAACGTGGTGCGGGTTGTTTGGATAACCGGGCGTGGTTTGGCGTCCCTTTAGCGTTAAAAGCAGCGGTTTGGAGCTTGTTACCTGGTGCATTACCAGAGGGTGAAAATGCTTGGGAGCGATTGGAGCAAGCTGACCAGATTGGTGAAAATGCGCATATCCGTTTGGCGCACGTTTTCCATATTATCGCCGCTTATTCTAAAGGTGACATGGAGCGTGTAAGAACGGTTATTAAGCGACATGCTGAGCACATCACTAATCATAAAGCGAATAAGCAGTATCGTTTATTGGACGTAGCAGCAACAGAAGCGATCACCCGAATTTCAGATAAAATGTGGACAGAAAATATGGGGCACCGAACTCCAGTTGGTCAACTTGGATCTTTCTGGGATGAGAATGCCGCTGATGATATCGAAACTGTTGAACTGGATGACTTGTTTTAAAAAATGAGACTTGTATCACCTTAATATGCTTGAATCAAGGTGATTTGCCCATTTTTGAAAAAAAGAAAGTCAATCTCCAGCTAGTCTGCTACTAAGGAATGCCGGTATAATCTACCGGCATTTTTTTTTTGGCTAATAATAAACCAATTCATTTTTCGGGGAGAAGGGACTACGTGGCTTCCAATACACAAAGCGGCCGCTCAATTTCTGAGTGGCTATCGTCATTACCAGCTTGTATTTTGTTGTTACTGGTTGTTGTTTTTAGTACCAGTAGTGATATCCATAATCAGATATTACAGGTTGGGGAGCATTACTGGCCGGGCTACTATAAGCTTCGAGTTGATCCTGTCGCACCTACCTGTGATCCAAACGTTAATGTTGAAGAGCAGTTGCAAGCACGTTTGGCTCAAACCGAAGATGATGATTTAGGTTTAGATCTATTCGATGCTGCACCTGTCGATCCGGACTTAATTCGTACCTCTATCGAGAATGCACGTCAGGATTGTCAGAATAAATTTACAGCTTACGAAGAAATAAGCGATCGTATTACCCCGAGCGTTGAAGCATTCAGAGCAGTAGAGTTGTTTGTTTCTGACGCGATAGGCGTTGGCTTAGTTTCCCAAAAGTTCATCCTGATAACCTTGATCTTTTTGTGTGCAATGACGGCAACCTTGAAGCGCCACCATATTGCCATGCGCCCGGTCTTGCACCGACTTGATCACTATGTGTCGAGCTCTGCACAGGTTATTGCTAATTGTGTTTTGTTGACTTCGGTTTTTGCCTTCCGGGAGTTGGCTCACTCAGATGGTACCAACCTCCCGTCTGAAGAAGCGATGCTGCATAACTTCTGGGTATAT
>NZ_LWGJ01000367.1:0-817 GCF_001635845.1 Oleiphilus sp. HI0132
AGATTATTGCCAAGGAAATTCAAAATAGAATACGCAAGACCGACTTTGTTGCGCGCTATGGTGGCGAAGAGTTTGTGATTATTTTGCCAGAAACAGATTTGCAAACTGCAAAGCAGGTAATTGAAAAAGTAAGGGAAATGATCGGTCGCTTACCTTTTCATTTTCGCGATGAAAAGATTCAAATTACCATGTCTTTTGGCTTAAGTGTCTTTGAAGAAGGCCTGGATCAGGGGCAGTTATTTGAACGAGCAGACTCTGCACTGTATCAAGCAAAAGAAAATGGCCGAAACAGGGCAGAAGTGCGGAGTGAAGCATCTTCTGACTAGGTAAATTTCGGGTCTTGACCTAGACTTATTGTTAGGGAAAGAAATTAGCAAAGAGCAAAACGGTATGAGTGAGCAGCAGTACGAAATTGTATTTTACGGCAAACTGGTTGAAGGCTTTTCGGAGCAAGAGACCAAGCAACACGTTGCGCAGCTATTTAAAACAAGCGTAGACCAAGTAGAGCGCATGTTTACTGGCAAGCGGGTGGTGATACGTAATAAGCTCGACCAGGAAACGGCAAAGAAATATATCATTGCGATGAGTAAGCGTGGCGCTGATTGCCAAGTTGAGGCGATGGGCAGTCCGGGTGTCAAAGTAGACTTTAGTGCGCCAGCTCCTCAGGCTGCGCCAACGCCAACGCCAACGCCAACGCCAACGCCAACGCCAACGCCAACGCCAACGCCAACGCCAACGGCTAAGGCTCCCTTAACGGCCAGTGCTTCAAAGACCGATTTGCAGAATGTTGCCAGCAAAACCGGCCTTAATTTGGCAG
>NZ_LWGJ01000368.1:0-577 GCF_001635845.1 Oleiphilus sp. HI0132
AATGCCGACTCAACGCGGAATGAAGTGGTGAAGGTTCTACAGAGTCTAAAACCACTTAGTCAGGCCGATTTAGAGAATAACCTGGTTTTAGGGCAGTATACGGAATCCTTAGTTAAAGGTAGTGCTGTTCCAGGTTATCGGGATGAGGAAGGTGTTAGTCCAGATTCCAGAACTGAAACCTACGTAGCCCTTAAGCTATTTATTAATAATTGGCGTTGGAATGGAGTTCCTTTTTATATTCGAACAGGGAAGAGCTTGCCAACGCGAGTGACGGAAGTTGTTATTCACTTCAAACATACACCACACCCTGTTTTTGGGCTGAATGCACCGGCAAATAAACTGGTGATACGCATTCAGCCAGATGAAGGGATCGTGATGCAATTCGGTCTTAAGAAACCCGGAGCAGGTTTTGAGTCGAAAGAGGTGAGTATGGACTTTCGTTACCAGGATTTACTCGATGAAGAAGGTGATGGTGTACGCATTCTGAATGCCTATGAGCGCTTGTTACTGGATGCACTGAATGGCGATGCCACCTTATTTGCTCGTAGCGACGCCGTGCAATCCTGTTGGCAGTTTG
>NZ_LWGJ01000369.1:0-7105 GCF_001635845.1 Oleiphilus sp. HI0132
AATTATCCACAATCGCTTTTATGTTTTATCCCAATACCATAAGAATGTCATGATTCCGGTTATCCAAGCACAAAAAGCCAAGATGCAGGAACAAGAAAAAATTATGTTTAAAAAGGCCAAGAAGCTTCTCGTTAGAGAAGAAAATTTGGTTAAAAGTACTGAGAAAAGCCGAATCAATGAAATGCTTGACCACGACGTGATGATCAAGACCATTTATGAGATGAGCCAGGCTCTTCAAGATATTTGGAAAAAACACCCCGGTAGCCGCTTTCAAGAAAAGTTAAACGAGCTTTCTGAATGGTGTAAACAAGCTGAAAAAAGCGGCATCGAAAGCCTCGAAGAATTTGCCAAAAGTTTAAGACATTACTCTCTAAGTGCTGCAAAAGCCTAGATCAGATCTGGTCGCTAGCTTGTCGTTGATACAATTGATAACTGACTTGCCCGGCGACCTTTTCTTTCATCAGTTGCCAATCTTTCGGAATTGCAGGTAAAACGCCTTCTTTTTCCTGCTCCAGATAAATCACCGCCCCTTTAGCGAGTATCTCTGACTCCTCGATAAGTGCTAAAGTCTCTGTAAGTAAGCCTTTGCGAAAGGGTGGATCGAGAAAGAGTATATCAAAGGCACCCTGTTGTTTTGGACTCGCTTGAAGCCAAGTCAATGCGTCGAGGCACTCCACCACAGCTCGCTCAGCAGCCCCCCCTAATAGCGCGTAGTTTTCCTTAAGGCTCGAGGCTGCCTGACTACTTTTCTCAATAGAGCATAGCTCACCAGCGCCGCGTGAAAGCGCCTCGAGGCCTAAAGAACCACTGCCAGCAAATAAATCCAATACTCGGGCGCCGGGTAGATAAGGCATTAACCAATTAAACACCGTCTCTTTCACTCGGTCTGTCGTTGGGCGAAGACCTTCAAGCGCCGGAAAGTTTAATCGACGACTACGCCATTCACCGCCAATAATGCGAAAAGAGCCCGTTTGCGAGCTATCTATACGATTATTTTTACCATATGGCCGAGATTTTTGTCCTCGATGGTTTTTTTTAATCCTGGCTGGCATTAGAATTTCCTGTTATGTCATGCATATTATCCAAAGCACTCGAAAAAGCTCGCTTGTTTAGACGGATCCGTGCATTGTAAGTGAATTTTAGCCTCGCCGTTGCGATCTTTTTCAAAGAGAAATTATAACGGCATGAATCAAATACCTTAAGTTGTTCATATTATGCAAACAGAAATTTTATACTCTTTGGTCACCCTTGGCGTCATTGCACTCCTAATAGCAATCGATCTGATTCGCGCCAGACATAACCAAACCAAACCAAAGAAGGTTGAGCGCCAAGCACACCCCGAAACTAAAACGGTTCGCCCGCTGAATGAGTCTGCGCTGACTTCAGCCGAACCGGAAGCAGCACCTGAGCCTGAACCAACACCAGCGCCAAAACCAGAACCGGAACCAGCACCTGAGCCAGAGCCAGAGCCAGAGCCAGAGCCAGAGCCAGAACCGGAACCAGCACCTGAGCCAGAGCCAGAGCCAGAGCCAGAGCCAGAGCCAAAAAGCTTTTTTGGCAGAATTAAGTCTGGCTTGAGCCGCACACGAGGCCGCCTATCGGGTGGTTTAAGCGAACTCATCATGGGCAAAAAGCAGATCGACGACGAGCTGCTTGAAGATATAGAAACACTACTTCTAACTGCTGACGTTGGTATTGAAGCGACTTCTGAAATTATCAATAAAATTACCGAAAGTGCCGACCGAAAAGAACTGAAGGACGCCGATAGCCTGCACGCTGTACTCAAGGACGAACTAAGCGGGCTGCTTAAAGCTAGCCATTCACCTTTAGAAATAAAGACTGGTGACTCTCCTTTTGTCATTCTTGTTGTGGGTGTCAACGGCGTGGGTAAAACAACCACTATTGGCAAAATGGCCAAGCGTTTCCAGAGCCAGGGACATTCTGTCATGTTAGCAGCAGGCGATACCTTCAGAGCTGCAGCAGTTGAACAGCTACAGGTTTGGGGTGAGCGCAACAATGTGCCTGTTGTTGCCCAACACACCGGCGCCGACAGTGCATCAGTCATATTCGATGCAGTTGAATCGGCTAAGTCTAAAGGGGTTGATATTCTAATCGCCGATACCGCTGGCCGCCTTCAAAACAAAGACAACCTAATGAGCGAGCTTGAAAAAGTTGTCCGAGTTATGCAGAAAGTTGACGATACCGCCCCCCACGAAGTGATGTTGGTTCTCGATGCCGGTACAGGCCAAAACGCACTAAGCCAAGCCCAAGTATTCCAACAAGCAGTTGGTGTAAGTGGTATCAGCTTAACCAAGCTGGACGGTACGGCAAAAGGCGGGATCATTTTCGCTATCGCTAAACAGTTAGGCCTACCGATTCGCTTTATTGGTGTTGGTGAGCAAATAGATGATTTACGCCCCTTTGAGGCGGATGAGTTTGTTGCTGCTTTATTCGACGAACAAGCATAAATCTCTGTCGATAAGATCTCAGCTTAAATCAATAGGCCTACTAAATAATGATACATTTTGAGAATGTCACCAAGCGTTATAGCGACGGCCATGAAGCACTTAATGACGTAAGCTTTTCAATGGCGCGTGGTGAAATGGCATTTTTAACAGGCCATTCCGGCGCAGGTAAAAGTACACTGCTTAAGCTGATTATGTTGATGGAAAGAGCCAGTGAAGGAAAGGTCACTGTGGGTGAGCAAGACCTTATGCGCATCCCAAAGCGGCAAATTCCTTATTACCGGCGTCATGTCGGCGTTGTTTTTCAAAATCATCGCTTGTTATTTGATCGCAGTGTTTACGACAACGTTGCGCTTCCCCTAGAAATTTCGGGAATGAACCCGCGCGATATCGGGCGTCGCGTACGTGCCGCATTAGATAAAGTCGGTTTGCTTTCAAAAGAGAAAATGACACCCATTCAGCTCTCAGGCGGTGAACAACAGCGTATCGGTATTGCCAGAGCCGTTGTCAATAAACCTCCCGTTTTGTTAGCCGATGAACCAACCGGAAACCTCGACCCCGAGCTTTCAGCCGAAATCATGAACTTGTTTAGCGAGTTCAATCAAGTCGGCGTCACGGTACTGATAGCGAGCCACGACTTGGCATTGATTCATCATATGCACTATCGCGTAATCTCGCTTCAGCAAGGAAGTCTGATCGACTCACGTTCTCAATTTGCCGGAGCAGATGACTAATGGCTGAGCTACCCAAATCTTCAGGCGCTCGACCTGCTCCTCCGCCAAGTGCTGCAAACCACTATATAGAACACCATAAAAAGGTGGCTAAGGCGACTCTGCTGTCATTGCTAAAAACACCCATTGCCAGTCTCTTTACCTGTGCAGTGCTCGGCATAGCTCTGGTTCTGCCAGCTTTGTTGACTAGCCTTTTAAGCAATATTGAATCACTAGGTGAAGATTGGGATGGCAGCGCACAAATAACGCTCCTACTTAAAAAGGGCGTGCCGCTTATTGATGGACAAAGGCTTGCTGACGATATTGCAAAAAGAAAGAGTATCACCAGCAGCCAGTTTATCGATAACGATAGCGCGCTGAGCAATTTTAAAGAACGCTTCGAGTTTGCCGATGCAATCGACTACTTAGACAGCAACCCCTTGCCGCATGTCATTATTGTTCGCCCATCAGATGCTCTAAATACGATTGAGCATATTGAGCAGCTCAAAGATGCTCTAATTACTCTTCCTGAAATCGAAAGTGCGATACTCGATGTGGTTTGGGTAAAGCGGCTTCAGTCGATCATTAATATGCTTCAGCAAGCAGTAAGCGTTATCGGAATAATGCTCGCACTGGTTGTTATTCTGGTGCTAGGGAATACCATTCGCCTAGCAATCGAGAACAAAAAAGAAGAAATTATTGTAATTAAACTCGTTGGCGGAACAGATGGTTTCGTTCGTAGGCCCTTTCTATATATGGGTGTATTATTTGGTTTTGGCGCCAGTCTAGTTGCCTGGATACTGCTTATTATCATTACCGCTATTCTTAATGGCCCGGTTGAGGCATTGGCCAGCTCATATCAAAGCACTTTTAGTTTGTCATCACTGAGTTTTGAATCTACACTATTGTTATTCTTAATAGGGACAGGGCTGGGCTGGTTTAGCTCTTGGCTTGCAGTACGCAAACATTTGGATGATATTGAACCAAGTTAATCAAGTAGAAATCCTATATTGCTGAGTCTTAAGTTTTATTAATCTTGTCTCTGCAACAGTAATTTTCAAAGTAGTACTCTTTTTTCTCCCTTTAGAATACTTTATGATTGCTTAATATATGTACAATTTTTCTGTATGGAACTTTTTCTTTGTTCTGCTGTCTAAATTTGAGCAGAGCAAAATATTGAACACTAAAATTCTTACGGAATAAATGTTGGAGGTTTTATTATGGGTACAAGCTTACAGCCCGTAGATATGCTTACCCCGGGCGCAAACCTGGAGTCATACATTCAGGCCGTGAATGGTATCCCTATTCTGAGCGTTGAAGAAGAACGCAAGCTTGCTGATCGTTTACATGATGAACACGATCTTGAAGCTGCACGCCATATGGTTATGTCTCATCTTCGCTTTGTTATTCATATTGCTAAAAGCTATGCCGGCTACGGTTTGGCTCAGGCAGACCTTATTCAGGAAGGTAACGTAGGCTTGATGAAAGCTGTTAAGCGTTTTAACCCTGAGTATGGCGTTCGCCTGGTTTCTTTTGCTGTACATTGGATCAAGGCAGAAATTCACGAGTTCATTCTACGAAACTGGCGCATCGTTAAAATTGCGACGACTAAAGCTCAGCGTAAAATGTTCTTCAATTTGCGCAGCAACAAAAAACGTTTAGCTTGGTTCACTCATAAAGAAGTTCAGGACGTAGCTGAGAACCTCGGTGTAGAACCAAAAGTCGTACGAGAAATGGAAGGTCGCTTAAGTGCTCACGATGCATCTTTCGACATGGGCGCCGATGATGACGAAGATAGCGCATATCAGGCTCCCGCTAATTTCATTGAAGATCATAGCCATAACCCGGCTCGTCGACTGGAAAAGCTGGACAGCACTGAATACGCAAATTCCCGTTTACACGAAGCCTTAAAAACTCTGGATGAACGCAGTTTCGATATTCTATCCAAGCGCTGGTTGACCGAAGATAAAAAGACTTTGCATGAACTCGCTGATGAGTACGGCGTTTCTGCAGAACGTATTCGACAACTAGAAAAAAATGCAATGAAGAAGGTTAAAGCCCTAATCGAAGATTAAGGTTTGGCTCGATATATAAACCGCCTACTTGGGCGGTTTTTTCGTTTTAGGAGAAAAGATGAAGATCGCATTTCTTGGGATCGGCCTGATGGGCTACCCAATGACACAAAAGTTACTGGATGCCGGTTTCGAATTATTGCTATGGAATAGAACTGCCGAGAAGATGGCAGATTTCGCCGATAAAGCCGAACTTTGTGCAAGCGCCGCCGAGGCGATTAGCCAAGCAGAAATTATTATCAGCATGTTGGAAAATGGCGATATTGTCGATCAGGTTATCTATCAGTCACAAGCTTATCAAAGCGCGAAGCCGAATAGCTTATTTATCGACATGAGCTCAATTCCGCCTTCTACCGCTCGCAAGCACGCCCAGTTAGCAAAGCAGCATCAGTGTCACTATCTGGATGCGCCAGTTTCCGGCGGTACAGCAGGTGCTCAGGCGGCCACCTTATCTGTTATGGCGGGTGGTGATAAGCAGCAATTCGAACGAGCACAAGAGCTCTTCCAGGCATTTGGGAAGTCTACTTACATTGGTGATACCGGAAGTGGCCAGCTATGCAAACTGGCCAATCAAGCGATTGTCGGCATCACAATTGGCGCCGTATCAGAAGCACTGTTATTAGCCTCCGAAGGTGGTGCGGACCCTGAAGCCGTACGAGAAGCCCTAAGTGGAGGCTTTGCTGCCAGCCGTATTCTCGAATTACATGGACAAAGAATGCTAGAGCGAAACTTTGAGCCAGGCGCGACCTCTCGTGTCCAGCTTAAAGACCTGAAAACTATACTTGATGAAGCGCGAAACGAAGGTCTGACACTGCCCCTATCTCAGCGTACTTATGAGTCTTATCTATCTCTGGTTGCTAATGGCAATGAAAATGTCGACCATAGCGGCCTACTGCTTGAGCTAGAACATATGAACCAGACTCAACTGAAATCTACTAGTTAAGTGTTTTAGCAAACTCATCGCAAGGATATAAGCATGCCCAAGTTCGCCGCCAATCTCACTATGCTATTTACCGAACTTCCTTTTATGAGTCGCTTTGAGGCTGCCTCAAAAGCCGGTTTTAAGTACGTTGAGTACTTATTTCCCTATCAATGGCCCGCTAAAGAACTTGCCGAGGCACTCGATGCTAACGGGCTAGAACAAGTGCTATTCAATCTCCCGCCTGGTAATTGGGATGCAGGAGAGAGAGGTATCGCCGGCTTACCCGGACGTGAGGATGAATTCAAACAAGGGCTCGAAACAGCGCTGGAATATGCGCAAACACTTGGGGTTAAGCAGATTAATTGCTTATCAGGTTTAAAACAGCCTGACTGTAGTGACGAGCAACACTGGCAAAAACTTGTTGCTAACGTCAAATATGCTGCCCAAGCGCTTGCCAGAAAAAATATAACACTGATGGTTGAAGCAATTAACAGTAAAGTTGATATGCCTGGGTTCATAATTGATACATTAGACAAAGCTCTGCAGCTACTCGAGGACGTCAATGAAGAAAATGTAAAGATCCAGTTTGATATCTATCATATGCAAATCATGCATGGCGATATTATCCGTAAGATAGGATCTGCCCAAGCCCAGATCGGCCATATCCAGTTTGCCGATAACCCCGGCCGACACGAGCCAGGTACCGGCGAGCTTAACTTCTCGCAGATCTTCAAAGCACTTGATAGGCTTAATTACTCAGGCTATATCAGCGCCGAATATATACCATCATCTACCACTGACGCCTCACTCTCATGGCTTTCCCAAAGCAATAAGTAAGCGGGTTACGAACATTTAACTGGTTATATAAATCCACTAAGTTTATATATTTATATTCACTGCAAAAGGCAGATAGCGCTTTAACGCAAGGTATAGATT